>DAISJK010000034.1:0-7028 GCA_036821505.1 Opitutaceae bacterium | reverse complement strand
CCAGGGCTCCACCGCGGCTCGTGCCGTCGAGCTTGGTGACGATGAGTCCGGTCAGCCCGAAGCTCTTGTGAAACACCCTGGCCTGTTCGATCGAGTTCGCCCCGAGCGATCCGTCCACCACCAGCCAGCGGTGTTGCGGGGCGGTAGGGTCGTTCTTTTGCAGGACGCGGCGGATCTTGGCCAATTCATCCATTAGATTGCCCTTGGTGTGCAGACGCCCCGCGGTATCGACGATGAGGACGTCGCGCCCGCGGGCCTTGGCCGCCTGCCAGGCGTCGAAAGCCACCGCCGCCGCATCCGCGCCGGTGTGGCTGGAGACAAGGTCGAAATCCAGCCGCTGAGCCCACGTTTTGAGCTGCTCGATCGCGGCGGCGCGGAAGGTGTCGCCGGCGGCCACGGTCACGCCGCGAGCCTCCTGCTGCAGGCGCCAGGCGAGCTTCGCGCAGGTCGTCGTCTTGCCCGAGCCGTTCACGCCGACCAAGGCTATCACAACAGGTAGGGACCCGCCTTCGCCCGGCTTCGGCGCGGCAAGCGGGCGACCGCCCAACTCAAGCTTCCCCTCGCTTCCCTCCAAAAGTTTCCGCAAGACCGCCGCTCCGATCTCCGCCGCCCGGCGGCCCGGCAGCTCGGGATCGCGCCGGTGGGCCGATTTGATTTCATCCAGGATTTCGCCGGTCGTTTCCACTCCGAAATCGGCCGCATAAAGCGCCTCCTCCAATTCGCCGAGCGAGGCGGCGTCGATTTTCCCACCCCCGAACAAGCCGCGGCTTTTCGCCGCGATGGTCGCGACCGTCTTGGCCAGGCCTCCCTTGAATTTTTCGAACAGGCCGCGCATGGCGCCGCTAACCCGTCGCTTTGCGCGCGTCCCGCCCCACTTGATCCTTAAGCCGATCGAGAATTCCGTTGATGAAGCGTTTGGCGTCTGCGTTGGAAAACTGCTTGGAGAGGTCGATGGCCTCGTTGATCGAAACCACCGGGGGTATGTCCTTGCGATGGATCATCTCGAAGATGGCGACCCGCAGGATCGCGAGGTCGATCTTGGCGATCCGGGCAAACTCCCAGTTTTGGGCCAGCGTGCGGATGTGGCCGTCGATCTCGGCTACGTTGCCGATCGTGCCGTGGATCAGCTCCTCGCCAAAGGCGTAATGCTCCCGCTTCTCATCCAGGCTCTCAAAGAAAATCTTGAGATCATCATTCAGTTCCGCCGGCGGATTGATGCTCCAGGCGTAAAGGTACTGCACCGCGGCCACGCGGCCGTCGCGGCGCTGCGCAAACTGGGCCTTGCTCATCGCCAGCCTTTGCGTTTGAGCGCCGCCATGGAGAGGGCGGCGCGGGCGAACTCGGCCCCGCGGTCGATCCGGCCGTTCGCGCGGGCCGCCGCCTGGCGCGGCGTTTCCGCCACGATGACGCCGTTGATCACCGGCGTCCGCGCGGCGAGCGAGACGCGCTGCAGGGCATGGGCGACCGACCCGGCCAAAAGCTCGAAATGAATCGTGTCGCCGCGAATGATGACGCCGAGCGCGATCAGGGCGTCGGGTTTCCGCCGCGCGATCAGCCCCTGGGCGGCCGCCGGCAGCTCGCCCGATCCGGGCACGCGCAAGACGGCGAGGTTGCCCGGCTTAACGCCCGCGCGGCGCAAACCGGCCAGCACTTGCCCCAGCAGGGCGTCGGCCAGCCGGGGGTTGTAGCGGGCCGCAACGACTCCGATCCGAAAATGTCGGCCGGACGCCGCAGAAAGCGCGGGCACATGCGTATCTGCACTCATGGCAATCGTTGTTTCATCAGATGCGCACCTGCTCGACGATCTCGAGGCCGTAGCCGTCGAGGCCGACCACGCGGCGATTGCTATTCGAAAGAAGCCGGATCTTGCGCAGGCCGAGCGCGACCAGAATCTGGGCGCCCATTCCGTAATCGCGGAAATTCATCGGCGGCGGCGGCTCGTCCGGCCGTGCGTCCAGGCGGCGCATGAGGTCCGCGCCGGAATCGGGATGCTCCATGTAGAGCAGCACGCCCCGGCCGGCGCGGGCCACCGCCTCCAGGGCCGCGGCCAGCGCACGGTGGGTGTCGAAGCCGCGAAAGCGGAAGACGTCCCCCAGCACGTTCTCGCTATGCACGCGAACCAGGGTTGGCTCGGGCCCGATCTGCCCCATGACGAAAGCGAGGTGATGCCGGTGATCGAGCTTGCCGCGGAAAACGTGCAGCGTGAACTCGCCGAACTCCGACGGAAACGGACGCTCGGCCACCCGCTCGACCAATTGATCCCGGCGCGCCCGATGCTCGATCAGTTGCGCGATCGAAATCATGCTGAGCCCAAATCGCTTCCTGAATTCTTTAAGTTCGGGCAGCCGCTGCACGGTGCCGTCGTCGTTGACAAGCTCGCACAGCACCCCGGCCGGCGCGCGCCCGGCGAGTGTGGCCAGGTCGACGGCCGCTTCGGTGTGGCCCGCGCGCTCCAGAACGCCGCCGGGGCGGGCCCGCAATGGGAAGACGTGGCCGGGCTGAACCAGCTGTTCCGGGCGCGCGCCGGGATCCGCGAGGATGCGAATCGCAAGCGTGCGGTCCTGGGCGCTGATTCCGGTCGTCACTCCGCTGGCCGCATCGACACTCACCGTGAAGTCCGTGCGCTGCGACTCGCGGTTGCCCGCGACCATAGGACCCAGTCCGAGCCGCCGTAATTGGGGCTCCACCGTGGGCACGCAGACGATGCCGCTGCCGTAGCGGATCATCATGTTCACGGCCTGGGGGGTGGCCTGGGCCGCGGCCATGATGAGATCGCCCTCGTTTTCGCGATGTTCGTCGTCCGTGACGATGACAAGCTTTCCCGCCGCGATATCCGCGATCGCGGACTCGACGGAGTCGAAGGGGGAATCGGGCGAGGGCGTCATGCGGAACCAAAAAATGTAGACGAAGATGCCCCGGCTTGCACCCAAAATTCGCGCGGACGGGCGGGCGAGCCCGTTATGCCGGCAATTTGTGCTGTTGCTCGGCGTCGCGCGCCTCGTCCAGGAGCTCGCGCACAAGCTTCAGGAGTTGGTCGAGCGGAAATGGCTTTTGCAGCAGCTGGTGTTGCGCCTGGCGCATGAATTCGCGGTCGTTCGCGTCGTTGATGTAACCGCTCATGTAAAGCACCTTGATCCCGGGCCTCTGGCGCTGGAATTGAGCCGCCAGTTCGCGCCCGGACATGCCCCCGGGCAGCACGATGTCGGTCAGCAGCAGATCGAGATTATCGCGGTTCTCCTCCCACACCCTCAGGGCCGCGTCGGCCGATTCGGCGGAAACGACCTTATGGCCCCGCCCCGTGAGCACCCTCACGAGCAAATCCCGCACCGGGGCCTCATCCTCGATCACGAAGATCGATCCGCCGCGGGTCTTTTCAGCCACGGCCGCGTGGTTGGCGCCGGTGGAACGCGCGGAAGACGCGACCAAAGCCCGCGGGAAATAAGCGGTGAAGGTCGCGCCCATCCCTGGCTCGCTCGTCGCTTCGATCCAGCCCGAATGCTCCCGCATGATATGTTGCACGGTGGAAAGGCCCAAGCCCGTGCCCTTTCCCCTGGCTTTGGTGGTGAAAAACGGCTCGAAGATCCGCGCGGCCACCTCGGGCGTCATCCCCGTGCCGGTGTCGCTGACTTTGAGCGCCACATAAGGGCCCGGGTCCCTGCCGTGCAGAAGGGCCTGCGCCGTCTCGACCGTCAGAGCCAGGGTCGCAATCCTCAGCTGGCCGCCGCGGCGCATGGCGTCGCGGGCGTTGACCGCAAGATTCATCAGCACCTGCTCGACCATGGCCGCGTCCACCCGAACCGCGGGGTTGGCGGGATCGAGTTCCAGCTCCAGCCCGATGTGCTCGCCGATGATGCGGCGAAGCATGTGGGCCAGATTGGCGACGATCTCGTTCAAGCTCTCCCCTCGAAACCGCATGGTTTCCTTGCGGCTGAAAGTCAGGAGCTGCCGGGTTAGCGCCGCCGCGCGCCGGCCGGCGTCATTGATCTGCTGGACATAGCTGCGGCCCGCCGGAAGGCAGCACTCCTCTCGCATCAGAAGCTCCGAGTACCCGATCACCAGGCTGATGATGTTGTTGAAATCATGGGCGATCCCGCCAGCCAGCAGCCCGAAGGTCTCCACCTTCTGCGCCTGCAGGAGCTGGGATTCGAGTTCCCGGCGCCGGGTGATGTCGCGCAAGTTCACGGCAAACAGATTGCGCCCGGCGATCCCCATTTGAATCCCCATTTGAGAAACCGAGGCTTCGAAAGGAAATTCCTCTCCATCCGCGCGGCGTCCGGTCGACACGATCAGCCGGCGGGGCTGGCTCTGCGGTCCGCCGATTCCAAGCGTGGTCGCCGGGTTCGGACCCGTTTGGCTCAAGCCCGGCGGAATAAAACGGTCCAATGACCCGCCGAGGGCGGCCGCCGCGGAGCAGCGAAAAACCTGCTCGGCCGCGGGATTGAAGAGGATGATCCGGCGGCTCTCATCCACGATGACGATCGCATCCGGCGCCGAATTGACGATGCTCTCCAGCAGTTCGCGCTCCACCAGCGCCCGTTCTGCGGGATTGTCATCGAGGATGAAAATGCGGTCATCAGCCATGGCAGCAACGCCAGCTTTGGGATGGACAGCCCAAGCTGCGGCGCATCGCCAGTTTGTATTCGGCGCATCGCGCCGCAAGGAGCAAACCTCACCCAGCCATGGCTTTGTGTCTAGGGTGTTTACCCTAGACAGCCTGCCTGGAAGACGGTCGCGCCTTGATCTCGCGCCACCTGGCCAGTCGTTCCGCGATGGCGGCCTCTGCGCCGCTCGTCTTCGGCTTGTAGAGCGAAAGCGGGAGCTCCAGGTAGTCCTGCCCCGAGACGTTCTCATCGAAGTTGTGCGAATAGGCGTAGCCCTTGCCGTGCCCCAAGCGCTTGCTGGCCTGGCCCCCTTTGTCGCGCAGATGCCGCGGCACCGCCTGAACGGGCTGCGTCTTGATCGCGTCACGCGCCGCGCCGATCGCAAGCGTGGCCGAATTGCTTTTCGGCGCCGTGGCGATGTAGAGCGTCGCGTGCGCAAGCGTGAGTTCCGCCTCGGGCATTCCCACAAAATCGACCGCGTGGTGCGCCGCCACCGCCAGGGGCAGGGCCTGCGGATCGGCCAGCCCGACATCCTCGCTCGCCAGGATCACCAGCCTGCGCGCGACAAATCTCGGGTCTTCCCCGCCTTCGAGCATCTTTGCCAGCCAGTAAAGGGCCGCGTCGGGATCGCCGCCGCGGCAGCTTTTGATGAACGCCGAAATCGTGTCGTAGTGCTCATCCTCGTCCGCGTCGTAGCGAATGCGCCGTTCGCGCGCGAAAACTTCGAGTTCCGCCGCGGTGATGGCGCTTCCTTCCGGCAGGCTGAGCGCGACGACCTCGAGGGCGTTGAGCGCGCGGCGCAAGTCGCCGTCGCATAGAACAGCGAGGTCCCGCAGAATTTTTTCGTCCGCCTCCATCTTATGCGCGCCCAGGCCGCGTTCCGAGTCCTTCAAAGCGCCGGCCATGACGCCGGCCATCACGGCCGGCGTCAGCGGCTCCAGCCGGAAAAGATGGCTGCGCGAAAGCAGCGGCGGAATCAGATAGAAGCCTGGGTTGTGCGTGGTCGCTCCGATCAGGCGCACGTTCCCCTCCTCCACGTCGGGCAACAGAAGGTCCTGCTGGGCCTTGTTGAACCGGTGCAGCTCGTCTATAAATAGGATCGTCCCCGCCTGCGGCCGCCTACGCGCCGCCGCCAGCACCTCGCGCAGCTCGGCCACGTTCGACATCACCGCATTCACGCGCACGAAAGGGCTCTTCGTCTCGCGGGCGATCGCCTCCGCGATGCTCGTCTTGCCCGTGCCGGGGGGGCCGTAGAAGATCAACGAGCCGAATCGGTTCTGCGCGACCAGCCGCGGCAGCAACCCATCTGATCGCAGCAAATGATCCTGCCCCATCACTTCGGCTAGCCGGCGCGGGCGCATGCGCGCGGCCAGCGGCTGGGTGCTCGACGACGGGCCATCCGTCAATCTGGGGGCGCCATCTCCGAACAGGTCGCCTTGGTCTGAATCGGTCATGGTCCGTCACGATAGGCAGGCCTTGCTTCTATAGCCAATGCGCAAACGCGCATGATTGTGAACGATTCGACTCCCCGCCGATGCGCCGGACAGCGCGCTCCGCTCCTTAGGCTCGCGCTTCCGTTGATGCTGGGCCTTTCGATCGGACGTCTCGATGCGGCCTGCCTCGCAAAAAATGGGCTGCTCGGCCCCGTCGCGCTTCTGGCGTCCGCTCTCGGATGCGCCTTCGCCGCCACTGTCTCCGCCCGTCGGGCGCCGCGGCTCTGGAGCGTCGCTCTTTCCCTAGCGATGCTCCTGGCCGGCGCCGCCAGCTATGGCCTGCATCATCGGGCTCTGCCGGATCGCGACGGCTTGCCTCCGCGCGAGGCGCGGTTTTCTCTGCGCATCGATCGGGTGGCGCCACCCAAGTATTACCGGGCCGCCACAACCGGCCTCGCCAAGATCGTGGGCGCCGAGCCCCATCTCCGCGAGCTCCTGGGGCAGACGATCGCTTTTTCGCTCAACCCGCGCAAATCCGACCCGCCGGTTATTCGATCCGAAGTCGTGACGGCGATGGGCCTTCTTGCAGCGGTGCCTCGGAATTCCCCGGCCGGGAGTTTCGCTCGGTCGCTCCAAGATCAGGGCCTCAATTATACTTTTGCGCGCGGGCGCGTGCTTGCCGAGGAGCGGCCGCCTGGCGTCTACCGCTTGTTCTGCGAGCGGCTGGCCGGCCGAATGTACGCCCTTCTGGGGGGAGGACTCGCGCGCCACCCCGAACTCGCATCGGTCTACCGGGCCATGATGCTCGGTCGCAAGGGCGACCTGACCCCGGAACAACGCCGGCTCTTTTTAGAGAGCGGCACCATGCATCTTTTCGCAATCAACGGCCTGCACATCGGGGTCGTGGCGGTCGCGCTGCACGCCCTGCTCGCTCTTCTGCGCTGTCCCCGCGTCGCGTCCGGCGCGATCGTCCTCGCGGTCCTTTGGCTCGACG
>DAISJK010000033.1:0-7060 GCA_036821505.1 Opitutaceae bacterium | reverse complement strand
GCAAAATTCGGCGCGGACTTGGCCGGCGGGCCCGGCCTTCTGGAGGCCGCGCTGGCCCTGACCAACCTGCAAATCGAGGGTTTGATGACGATCGCCCCGCTCTCGCCCGATCCCGAGACGGCCCGCCGCGCGTTCGAAACGCTTCGGGAAGCGCGCGACAGATGGTCGGCTCAATTCGGCGTGCCGCTGAGAGAACTTTCCATGGGCATGAGCGGCGATCTCGCGCCTGCGATCGCGGCCGGCAGCACGCAGGTGCGGGTCGGCACCGCGCTTTTGGGACCGCGGGCATAAAATCACGCGCGAATCCGCGCGAAGAAGATTGCCAAGCGCGAATTTTTTTGGTCGTCTGGAGGTCGTGGAATTAATTCCGGCGGCCCTCGACACCACGCGGCGGGAAGCGTTGCGCGGTCTCCTCGACGACACCAGTTCGCATGTGCGCCAGGCTTTGCTCGCGTATTTCACCGGGATGGGCGCGGTGGCGGTGCCCTTTTTGAGGGAGGTCGCCCAGGGTTCGAATCGCGTGCTGTCCCGCCACGCCCGCTGGTACCTCGACGAGCTTAAATTCGACGACCCCGCGGCCGAGTTTCGCGGCTTCATCCGCTCGCTCAACTACGAGCTCGAGACCGGCGCGTTGCTGTTGGCGCGCACGGTGACACCCCAGCTCGATGTCGGCGCCTGCTGCGCCGAGCTCGACGCCATCGCCGCGCGCTGCCGGCAGCTCATCGTCGAGCCGGCGACCCCGCGCGAGCAGTGCCGGATCATCAACCGCGTCCTGTTCCACGAATGGTCCTACCGTGGAAACGTCGAGAATTACACCGACCCGATGAACAGCCTGCTCGACCAGGTGCTCATCCGCCGCAAAGGAATACCGATTTCGCTCACGATCGTTTACCTCTTGGTGGCCGAGCGCGTGGGCCTCGATCTCAAGCCGGTCGGGCTGCCCGGACATTTTGTGGTCGGCTGTTTCACCGACGGCGCGCCTTTCTTCGTCGATCCCTTCGACCAGGGTCTTTTCCGCGACACGTTCGAGATCTTCGCGCTCCTGCGCGCGAACAACGTCGTTCCCAAGGCGGCCGACCTGGCGCCGACGCCGGTTCGGGAGGTGCTCTGCCGCAATTGCCGCTGCTTGGCGGGGCATTTCACCGCGGCGGGCGATCCGGATCGGGCTCGGCTTTTCGCGGGGTTCATCGAGGAATTCGAGGCTGCTTACGCGCGGCAGGCGACGTGACCGTCCGCTCCCGCGGGCGCAGATGACCGAAGCTGTTCTCACCCTCGCCGACCTGCAATCGTGGGCGCGCCCGGGAACCGCCCTGGCCGTGGTCGGCCACCCCGTCGCTCACTCACTCAGCCCGCGCATGCACAACGCCGCGCTGGCGGAACTCGCGAGCGGCGACGCGCGCTACAAAGACTGGCGCTATTTCCGATTCGATGTCGCCCCTGACGACTTGCCGCGGGCTCTCGGGCTCCTGCACGCACGGAGGTTCCAAGGCGTCAATCTCACGCTGCCCCACAAGATCATCGCCCACGATTGCGTGGCCGAGGTCGATCCCGCGGCCCGGCCCACGGGCGCCGTGAACACGTTGTCGAGGTCGCGTGATGGATGGCGCGGCTTCAATACCGACGGCTACGGACTCTCAGCCGCGCTGCGCCAGGCGCTGGGTTGGGAACTGGCCGGCGCGAAGGTCATCCTGCTGGGCGCGGGAGGCGCCGCGCGCGGCGCCGCCGTGGAGTGCCTTCAGCGCGGATGCGCCGGGCTTTGGATCGCCAATCGCACGCGGGCGAATCTCGACTCGCTTTTGGCCGTGCTCGCTCCGCTGGCGGGATCGATTCCGGTAAGGGGCCACCATTCGGGTTCAGATCTGCCGGAGGGAGCCCTCGTCATCAATGCGACGAGCGCCGGCCTGAATGACAAAGATCCGGCCCCGTTCGACCTCTCGATCCTCCGAAAGCCGGCGGGCGTGTTCGACATGATCTACAATCCTCCCCGCACCCGGTTGCTGCGCCAGGCGGAGGCGCTGCGGCTGCCTTGCGCCAACGGCCTGGCCATGCTTGTCCACCAAGGGGCGAAGTCGCTCGAAATTTGGACCGGTGTCGCCGCCGATCGCACCGCGCCCATTATGATGGCGGCGGTGAGCCGCTGCCCACAGTAATTTGCTTTGGCAGGTTTTCCGCTTACGGTCGTACTCTCATGATGTCCCGCTTCACTTTTTCCTTCTGCCTTCTTCTCGCTTCCGCCGTCATGCTTCGCGCCGAGCCCGTGCCGCCGACGCCCGCGCCGGCTTGGAAACTCAAGGATCTCGACGGCAACGTGGTCAGCTCGGACCAGTTCAAGGGCAAGGTGGTCGTCGTCGATTTTTGGGCCACGTGGTGCCCGCCCTGCCGCGCTGAAATTCCCGGATACGTTTCGCTGCAGCAGAAATACGCCAAGGACGGCCTGGTGATCGTGGGTGTTTCGGTCGACCAGGATCCCCCAGCCAAGGTGAAAAAGTGGGTGGATGCCCACAATGTGAGCTACACGATCGTGATGCAGGACGACGACGTGACCACGGCTTTCGGGGGGATGGACGCGATCCCCACCACATTTTTGATCGATCGCGACGGCAACATCCGCGACAAGAAAGTCGGCGCGGAACCGACCGCGGAGTACGAGAAGAAGATTCTGACCTATCTGAATCAGCCGGCGGCGAAGTGAGGCGGACGCGCGGGCCGCGCGTCCCTACCCATCCAGCAGGCGATAGCCGATCCCGGCTTCCGACTTGAAATGACGGGGTTGCTGGGGGTTGGGTTCGAGCTTCTTGCGCAGATGCGTCATCTGCACGCGCAGGTAGTGCGTGCTTTCCTCCGCGTGGGGCCCCCATAGCTCGCGCAGAATGTGCCGGTGGGTGACCACCCGGCCGCGATGCTGCACCAGCAATCGCAACAGCGCGTATTCCTTGGCCGTCAGCTTGACCTCGACTCCGGCGCGCCGCACCAGACGAGCGGCCAGGTCCACTTCGATTTCCCCGAAGGTGACGACGGCCGGCTCGTTGGCGGGCTGGACCCGGCGAAGCAAGGCGCGGATGCGCGCCAGCAGCTCCCGGCTGCTGAAGGGCTTGGTGAGGTAGTCGTCGGCGCCGGCGTCGAGCGCCCCTATCTTGTCGTCCTCGCCGTTGCGGACGCTCAGCACGAGCACGGGTATCTGCGACCACTCCCGCAGGCGGCGCATCACGTCCGCGCCGTCCATATCGGGCAGGCCGAGATCGAGCACGATCCCGTCGGGCCGCGTGGCCACCGCCTCGCCCAGGCCGAGGCGACCGTTTTCGGCCTCGTGCACGCGATAGCCGCCTGTCTCCAATGTGAGGCGGAGGAGCCGGCGGAGCTGAACCTCGTCATCGATGACGAGCACGGACGGCTGGGCGCTGGTGCTCATTCGGGAGGAGGAGTCTGCGGAGCGGCATGGGGCAGGTAAATGGCAAAGACCGCGCCTCCGCCCGGATTGTCGTCGACCGCCACGGTGCCGCCCTGGGCGGCTATGAATCCGCGCACGATCGAAAGGCCCAGCCCGAGGCCGCCGGTGCGCCCGGGATGGGCCCGGACGAACTTATCGAACAAATGCTCGCGGAGAATCGGCGGCACGCCCGGCCCCCGGTCCGCAACGCTGAAGAATGCCCGGCTGCCGTCGCCGGCGAGGCCGGCGGCGATGGTGATCGGCGCGGCGGCGGGCGTGTAGAGAGCGGCGTTCAAGACGAGATTGGCCAGCGCCTGTTCGGTCAGGGCGAAGTCCGCCCGCACCGGCGGCATGTCCTCCGGCACATGGATTTCCAGGGGATGGGCGAGGATGGCGTCGCTCGCGCCGGCCACGGCCTCGTTGATCAGGTCGCGCGCGTCGCACCAGTCGAGCCTGGGCTTGAGGGCGCCTCCTTCGAGGCGCGTCTGGTCAAGCAGGTTGCCGACCAGGCGGTTGAGGCGCCGCGCCGCCGTGCGAATTTCTCCGACCAAGCCGGCGCGTTCGGGCGGCGGCACGTCATCCAGCTCCTCCAGCGCGGCGGTGATGACCGCGAGCGGCGTGCGCAATTCATGGGAGACGCTATCCAGAAGGGCGCGGTGGAGCTTTTCTGATTCGGCCAGGAGCCTTTCCCGTTCGCGCACGGCATTAAGATACTCGCGTTCGATCGTTTGCGCGCGAACTCGGGCGGTGAACTGTCCGGCCACGAGCGCGACCACGAAGTAGGTGAGGAAGAAGAGCGTATCCTGCGGATTGCTGATCCGGATCTGGAAACGTGGCGGGATGAAGCAGAAATCCCAGGTAAGCGCGCTGAGCACCCCGGCCAGCACGACAGGGCCGCGGCCCACGCGGAGGCTGAGGATGATGATCGCGAGCAGATAGATCAGGCCGACGGACTGATAATCTTTTCCCGGCAGGAGAAATCCGAGTCCGGTCAGCCCCGCGATGACTCCCGCGACGCCGAAATATTCCACCGGGCTGCCGCGGGGAGGACGGGAGGCCGGGCGGTTTCCGGCAGCCGGCGCGACGGCGGTCGGGGACGAAGGTTCGGCATGCATCCGTGAGGCGCTGGCTTAACTAGACACCCCGCCACAACTTGCAACCCGGACAAAAGAAGGGGCCGGCGATAACCCCTTAACGCCGGCCCCACTTTTTCTGTTCCGGTCTGTGCGACCGGTTCACGCTACCCAAAACCCTGGTGGGCAGGATACGTGAGTTTGCAGAGCATCACCCGTGCCAGCGCGCACCGAAATGTTGCCCGGGCGGAACCCGCCTGCGATGCTGGGCGTCCACCCGTGCCTCTGCCCCCTATCATTCACGAAGACGACGCTTTGCTCGCGTTCGACAAGCCGAGCGGGCTTCTGGTCGCGCCGGACCGCTGGAACAAGGCCGGGGAGAACCTCATGAGCCTGGTTCACGCCCGGTTCGGGCCGGGAGTGGCCAATGTTCACCGGCTCGATGCCGATACGAGCGGCGTCTTGCTCTGCGCCAAAACCAAGCCGGCGCTCGACTTCCTAAGCGGGCAATTCCAGGCCAGGCGGGCTGAAAAGACCTACCTCGCCCTCGTCGCGGTCCTGGCGCCTGAGCGGGCGGCGAAATTCGCCGCGCCGGTCCGGGCGCCCGGCGGCGGCCTTTTGGCGGAATTCGAGATCGACTGCGCCCTCGGCGCGGATGAGCGGCGGCCCGGGCGCACGCGCGTCTTCCGCCGGCGCGGGGGAAGGCCGAGCCTCACGCGATTCCGGGTGCTTGAATCGTTCGGGCGCTTCGCCTGGCTTGAGTGCCGCCCGTTGACGGGGCGCCCGCACCAAATTCGCGTCCACCTTGCGGCCGCCGGGGCGCCCGTTCTGAATGATCGTCTCTACGGCGATCCCGAAGCGGGCCTCCTTCTGTCCGAACTCAAGCGCCGCTACAAGGGCCGCGACGAGGAGCGGCCGCTCATCCGCCGGCTGGCCCTGCACGCAGCCGAACTGACGGTCGTCCATCCCGACAAAAACGAACCCATCACCCTCCGCTCCCCGCTTCCCCGCGAGTTTTCAGTGGCGCTGAAATATTTACGCAAATTCAGTTAGCGGCTAAATGGCGCCGGTGCCCCTGCGGCGGGCGATCTCCCGCAGCACCGGCAGGGCAAGGCAGTAGACCCCCGCGCTCCAAACCACCGCAAAGATGGCCCAAGCGACGATGGCGTGGAAGGCAACCAGTCCGAACCGCTCGAAAAACCGGGACGGATTTTCCATGAACTGATCGCTGATCAGCCGAATGGTCAGATGCGTGTAGGGTATGTGAAAAATCCACTGCCCGATGCGCAAATAGACGACGATGAGAGCGATGTGAACGGGCCAGCAGAGCAAATTCACGATCTGGATGGCCACTTGATTCAGGCGCAGCAAAATCCCGACTATCAGGCAAAGAATCGTGGTGGTGCCCAGGATCGGAAAAACGGCGCAGGCGCTGCCCACGGCCAGGGTGAGCGCCATCTTTTCAGGCGTGATGCCCTGCGTGAGCTGGGCGATGATCGGATCGATCGCCCTGCGTTGCCAGAACGTCCGCCGGCGCGGGGTATAGGAAGGGGTTGAAGACACTGAGAAAAAGCGGAGCCGATACTAGCATCGGTCGATTTCCAGCACAAGCCGCGTTATCACCCGCGCACTTTACATCGCCCGCGCATCCCGCTTGAATCGAGAGCATGAGCTTCAAAACCCTCCTCAGAACCCTTGTCTTCCTGGCGATCCTTTTTGTGGTGCTCTACATCGGAATGAACAACCAGCAAGGCACCGAATTCTCATTCCCGCTCGCCCTTTCGCATAGCATTCATGAACCGGCGGCGCTCATCTATTTTGCGCTCTTCGCGATCGGCGTCCTCGCTGGAACCATGCTCCATGGCGGTGGCGGTGGCGGCGGCTCCAAGAAGTAGATTACTTTCTTAGGATCGAGCATACAATCCCCGCGGCTACGGCCGCGTTGAGCGATTCCGCTTTCCCGCGCCTGGGGATGGTCACGAACCGGGTGACGCGCTCACGCACGGCGGCCGACAGACCGCGGCCTTCGCCGCCGATCACGATCACCGCATCGCGCACCGGGTCGAGAGCATGGACGCTGTCGCCATTCAGGTCGCAACCCAGCACGGGGACGCGGGCGGTGGCGAGCGCGGCGGCAAGATCGGCGGAGTAGGCGGCCACCCGCGCGAACGAGCCCATGCTCGCCTGGATCGCCTTGGGCGAAAAAATATCGGCGCAATCCGGCGAAAGCACCACGCGATCGAGCGCGAACCAGTCCGCGATGCGCAGAATCGTGCCGACGTTGCCGGGGTCCTGCACGCCGTCGAGCGCCAGGGTGAGTCCGCGATCGAGCGCGCCGTTGGCCAGGGGCTCCCGGCTAATTTTGCCCACCGCGAACGCGTTCGACGGAGTCGGAAAGCGGCTGATGCGGGCCATCTCGGGTTCGCTCACCCGTTCCGTCGGCGCTCCGGGCCAAGCCTCGGTCGCATAGATTTCTTCGAAGCGGAAGCCCGCGGCGAGCAGCTCGCCCACCGTCTTGTCGCCCTCCACCACGAAGAGTCCGAGCGAATCGCGGTGTTTT
>DAISJK010000032.1:0-7072 GCA_036821505.1 Opitutaceae bacterium | reverse complement strand
CAAGCGTCCGTCGGGGCGCGAGGCCTACCCGGGCGACGTTTTCTACCTGCATAGCCGCCTGCTCGAGCGCGCGGCCCGCTTGGACGGCAAGGGCTCGCTCACCGCGCTGCCCATCGTCGAGACGCTGGCCGGCGACGTCTCGGCCTACATTCCGACCAACGTCATCTCGATCACGGACGGCCAGATTTTCCTCGAGACCGACCTGTTCAACCAGGGCATCCGTCCGGCTGTGTCCGTGGGGCTCTCGGTGTCGCGCGTCGGTTCCGCCGCGCAGATCAAGGCGACGAAGCAGGTCGGCGGCAAATTGAAGGGCGAACTCGCGCAGTTCCGCGAACTGGCGGCTTTCGCGCAGTTCGGCTCCGACCTCGATGCGAAGACCAAGGCCCAGCTCGATCGCGGCTCCCGCATCGTCGAGCTTTTCAAGCAGCCCGCGTTCAACCCGCTTCCGATCGAGCTGCAGGTCGCGGTGCTCTTCGCCATGCAAAAAGGATTTTTCGAGGCGATCGATGTGAAAAAAGTGGTCGAGGCCTCCAACTCCCTGAAATCATTCTTCACGACCCGCCAGGACGCGCTGCTGACCGATATCCGGGTAAAGGCCGCCTTGGACAAGGATCTCGAAGCCCGCCTCCAGACAGCCTGCGAAGCCTGGAAGGCGTCGTTCGCCGCCTGACGCCCGCCCGAATCTTCCGCATGGCCTCCACCCGCGACATCCGCCGACGCATCAAATCGGTAAAGAACACCCGCCAGATCACCAAGGCGATGGAGCTGGTTGCCGCGTCGAAGATGAAGAAGGCCCAGCAGATCGCTTTGGCGGGACAGCCCTACGCCAAACTCATGGCCGACATGCTGGCGGCGCTGAGCGAACACGTGGACGAGGAAGCCCATCCGTTTCTGGTGCAGCGGCCGGTGAAGACGCGCGGCATTCTTCTCATCACGAGCGACAAGGGCCTCTGCGGCCCCCTCAATGGGAATCTCTTCAAGCTCGTGGCGGAAATCAAGACGCCCGCCAAGTTCTGCGTCATCGGGCGCAAGGGCGCGCAGTTTCTCGCCCGCACGCGCCGCGATCTGATCGCCGACTTTCAAGTGCACGACCGCGTGCCTTTCGGCGAGGTGAAGATCGCCGCCGAATTCATGGTGAAACAGTTCCTCGAGGGAACGATCGATACGATCGAGGTGATCTTTTCCCACTTCAAAAACACCCTGGTGCAGGAGCCGCGCGTCCGCCCTCTGCTGCCCCTGCGCAACCTGTGTGAATTCCTCGGCACGCTCGACCTCGACCGCGACGCCACCCGTGCGCGCTCGACCGAGCACAGAGAGATGCTTTTTGAGCCGAACGTGCATCACGTGCTCAACGCGCTGCTGCCATTCTACGTCAACCGGCAGGTCTACCAGCTTGCGCTCTCCGCCAAGGCCTCCGAACACAGCGCCCGCATGGTCGCGATGAAAACCGCCAAGGACAACGCGACCAAGCTGCTCGACGACCTCACGCTCGAATACAACAAGGCCCGCCAGGCCGCCATCACCCAAGAAATCCTCGAAATCGCCGCCGCGCAGTTCGCCGCGGCATGATCCTTCACGCCCTTTCATGAATTCCGGAAAAATCGTCCAAGTCATCGGCCCGGTCGTCGACGTCCAGTTCGCCGAACACACCATTCCGCCCATCTACCAGGCCCTCGTCGTCGAGTTCGACGTCTCGGGCAAGCACGAGAAGCTCACCCTGGAGATTCAGCAGCACCTGGGCGGCGGCGTCGCCCGCGCCATCGCGATGTCCTCCTCCGAGGGATTGAAACGCGGTATGGAAGTATCGGATACCGGCGCGCCTATTTCCGTGCCGGTCGGCGCGGGGGTGCTCGGCCGCATCTTCGACGTGACCGGAGCCCCGGTCGACGGCCGCGGCCCCGTGCCGCACGAGAAAAGGTATCCCATCCATCGTCCGGCTCCCGCGCTGGTCGACCAGAACACCGAGTCTCAGATCCTCGAGACCGGCATCAAGGTCATCGACCTCATCGCCCCCTTCACCAAGGGCGGCAAGGTCGGCGCTTTCGGCGGAGCGGGCGTCGGCAAGACGGTCGTCATCATGGAGCTGATCAACAACATCGCCAAGGCGCACGGCGGTTATTCCGTATTCGCCGGAGTGGGCGAGCGCTCCCGCGAGGGCAACGATCTCTACCATGAAATGTCCGAGGCCGGCGTCATCGACCAAAAGGATCTCAGCAAGTCCAAGGTCGCGCTCGTCTACGGCCAGATGAACGAACCACCCGGCGCCCGCATGCGCGTTGCGCTCTCGGCCCTGGCCATGACCGAATATTTTCGCGACGAGAAGAACCAGGACGTGCTGCTCTTCATCGACAACATCTTCCGATTTTCCCAAGCCGGCTCCGAAGTGTCCGCGCTGCTCGGCCGCTCGCCATCCGCGGTCGGCTACCAGCCGACCCTGGCCAATGAGATGGGCATTCTGCAGGAACGCATCACCTCGACCAAGAAGGGCTCGATCACCTCTTTCCAAGCCGTGTATGTGCCGGCTGACGACCTGACCGATCCGGCGCCAGCAAACACGTTCGCCCACCTCGACTCGACCATCGTGCTGGAACGCTCCATCGCCGAACTCGGCATCTATCCGGCGGTCGATCCCTTGGCTTCGGTGTCCAAGGCGCTCACTCCCGAGATCGTGGGCGAGGAGCACTACAAGGTGGCCCGCGAGGTGCAGCGCGTGCTGCAGCGCTACAAGGACCTCCAGGACATCATCGCCATCCTTGGCCTCGACGAGCTCTCGCCCGAGGATAAGCAGACGGTCTATCGCGCGCGCAAGATCCAGCGCTTTCTCTCGCAGCCGTTCCACGTAGCTGAGGTGTTCACCGGCAGCCCCGGCAAGTACGTGCCGGTTAAGGAAACGGTGCGCGGATTCAAGATGATCCTCGACGGCCAGCTCGACGAAGTCGCCGAGGGCGATTTCTACATGAAGGGCTCGATCGACGAGGTTCAGGCCGCGCCCAAGAAGCTCTGAGGATCGAACGCATGCCCCTGACCCTCGAAATCGTGACGCCTGAAGCGCAGGTCTACTCCGACGAGATAGACAGCGTCGTCATCCCGACCGTCGAGGGCGAGATCGGCGTTCTTCCCGGCCACATCCCGCTGCTCACGCAAGTGGACCACGGAGAACTTCGGGTGACCAAAGGCGCCCGCGTGCAACTGCTGGTCGTCAGCGGCGGTTTTGCGCAGATCGCGGCCGACAAGGTTTCGGTGCTGGCGGAGAGCGCGATCCAGGAGGAGAAGATCGACGAACACGCGGCCGAGAACGCGATGAAGCGCGCGGAAGATGCGCTCAAGGGAAAAGAGTCGCTTCCGCCCGCCGAAATCGAGCGGCTGGAGGGCATCGTTCGATTTTCAGTCGCGCAGCTCGGGGCCAAGCGGCGGCAACGGTAGCTTATCCGGCGAAACCCCCGTGCGCGCCTCCACGAGCGCAAGCACTTCGGGCACATACCGGCGAGTCGAAGAGGGCAGTTGGCGCGCGACCAGCCCGAAGTAGGACGTTCCCGCGACGGCGACCGCCCGTTCCACTCGGCCCCGGCCGGCGTTGTACGCCGCCAAGGCCAGCGGCCAACTGCCGAATTCCCTGTAAAATCGCACCAACCGCTTGGCCACCGCATGCGCAGCGAGGTCCGGATCAGTACGCTCATCCGGCAGGAATGTGCTCAGGCCCTCGGCCCGAGCCGCGTCCCGGCTGAGCTGAAATAGGCCCTTCGTGCCCCAGAATCCTCCAGCCTTGGAGTCGAGGCCAGATTCCACCTCGGCCATCCAGGCTAGCTCGGGCGGCGCACCCTCAGCGGCGAACGCAGCTCTCAACCGAGGCATGATCTCGGCCGCATTCCCTGGCACCGCCTGCCCGCGTGCATTCTTCAGCCAACGCTCATATCCCGGCAGGGCAGGGGGGAGAGGCTCATTTTGATTCCGCCGCATGCATCCCCCAGCAGTCAAAAAGATGAGGATCAATCCCGTCCGTGAAAACAGCCGGACATGGGGCATGAAGATAATCTGTCGGCGGAGGCCCGTTTTGGCGAGAGGGTTTCGGAGGGGCCTGCGCAGCTCATCGGCCGCCTCTTGGCTGCGAGGAACGGCGCGTAGCGACAAGGAGCCTCGCGGCCGGATTGGCGGCCGAGATCGGGTTCGCGAGCACCAGCCCCGAAGAAACCCTCTCGCCAAAATGGGCCACTCTGTTAGTCGTGCCCCTTTCCCATAGTGAACCGCGTCTTTATCAAGACCTACGGCTGCCAGATGAACGAACGCGACAGCGAAGCGGTCGCAGCCATGCTTCGCGCGCGCGGCTACAGGATCGTCGGCTCTGAGGACGCCTGCGACGTGCTGCTCCTCAACACGTGCAGCGTGCGCGACACCGCCGAGCAAAAGGCCATCGGCAAGGCGGCCAACGTGCAGGCCCGCAAGCGCAAAAACCCCGACTTTGTCCTGGGGATTCTCGGCTGCATGGCCCAGAACCGCGGCGCGGAACTCCTGGACCGGCTGCCCGACGTCGATTTGATCGTGGGCACGCAGAAGTTCCATCACGTCCCCGATTATCTCGATAACTTGCGCGCCGCGCGCGATGCGGGCGTCCCGCTCAGCGAGACGATCGTGGACATCGCCGAGGAAACAGGCTCGCAGAACACGATTCGCGACCATCTCGAACCGCCCGACCGGCAGGTCGCCGCGTTTGTCTCGATCCAGCAAGGTTGCGACATGAATTGCTCGTTCTGCATCGTGCCGAAAACCCGCGGCGACGAGCGTTCGCGGCCGATGGACGACATCGTCGCCGAATGCCGCGCGCTGGCGGAACGCGGGGTGCGGGAAATAACTCTTCTCGGCCAGATCGTCACCAGTTACGGCCGCCGCGACTACGCCCACACCGACGGCATTTCTCCCTTTGTGCAGCTGCTCGATCGCGTGCACGCGATCGACGGCATCGAACGCATTCGCTTCACCTCGCCGCATCCGCGCGGTTTCAAGCAGGACCTGGTCGAGGCGTTCGGGCGGCTGCCCAAGCTCGGCGACTATGTCCATCTGCCGGTGCAGTCCGGCAGCAACCGCATCCTGCGGGCGATGAACAGGCCTTACACGCGGGAACGCTATCTTGAAATTGTCGAAGCGCTGCGTTCGGTTCGACCGGCGCTCCACTTCTCCACCGACATCATCGTCGGCTTTCCTGGTGAAACCGACGCCGACTTCGAGGATACGCGCGCTCTTTTCGACGCCGTGAATTACGACATGGCCTACGTCTTTAAATATTCCATCCGCACCGGCACTCCCGCGGCGAGCCTTGCGGAGCAGGTGCCGGAGATGGTCAAGGAGGGGCGCAATCGCGTTCTCCTGGACCTCCTTCAGCGCAATTCGGTCCGCCGCAACCAGACCTTGATCGGCACCGTGCAGGAAATCCTCGTCGAAGGGCCCGACCGCACCGGCAGCCGGCTCACCGGGCGCACCCGAGGAAACCGGGCGGCGATTTTCGACGCGGACCCGGGCATGATCGGATCGCTCGTTCCGCTCAAGATCACGCGAGCCAGCGTGAGCACGCTGTACGGGGAAATCGCCGCCTGAAACCTCTCATGTCCCTAACCGTCGCCACGCTCATCCCCGGCCTCTTCCTCCTCGCCGTCGGCCTGCCGCTTCTCCTGGCCAATTCGGCCGCCCTAGCCGCGTTTAAAGCCTTTCCGCGTTCCCAAACGGCCGCGGTCGTCTGTTTCGGCGGAGGGTCGGCATGGTTCCTTTACAACGTCGCCCATCTTTCGGAAGCCGATTTCGGGCACTACCGCGGATGGTTGTTTGTGGGTTTCGCGCTTGTCGCCGCGTTCTCATTCAAATGCGTGCCCGACTTCCTTGCGGTGCGCGGCGCCTGCGTCCTCATGCTGCTCGCCGCGATGCCGCTGCTCGACTCCGCCTACATGGAATACGAACATCCCCAGCGCCTCTTCATGGTGACGGCGGTCTACTTCGGCATCGCGCTGGCTCTCTGGCTGGGCGCACAGCCCTGGCGGTTGCGAGATTTCTTCGAGTGGCTTTTTGCCCGGATGGGCCGCTCGCGCGGCGTCGGCGGCTTTTTGACCCTCTACGGCCTGGTGCTCTGCGCCGTGGCATTCACTTATTGAAGTCCGGGATGGAAGCTTCCCGAACTCCGCCCGTCCTCCTGATCCTCGCGGGCCCTTCCGCTTCGGGCAAGAGCACGCTCTGCGACCGCCTCGTGACGGCCGACCTCAGTTTCGCCCGGGTCATCACCACCACCACCCGCGCGCCGCGGGCGGGCGAAGTGGACGGCGTGCATTATCATTTCTTGACGCCGCCCGCATTCGACGCGCGGGTGGCCGCCAACGAATTCCTGGAATGGGCCCGTGTGCACGGCGAGAACCGCTACGGCACCCTCGCATCGAGCGTGCTGGGGCCGCTCACGCGCGGGCAAAGCCTGGTGATGAGCGTCGACGTCCAGGGCGTCGCGAGCTTCCGCCGCGCGGCAAAAAAAAATCCTGCGCTGGACCGCGCGATGACGACGGTTTTTATCGAGGTGGACCGGGACCGGCTAAACGCGCGGATCCGCAATCGGGGCAAGGAAGACGAAGCCCAGATCGCCAGACGGATGGCCACGGCCGAGGCCGAAATGCGCGAAGCCTCGAAATTTGATTTCATCATCCACAGCCGCTCAAGAGATGAGGATTTCACCGAATTGCGCGGTATCGTCGAAAAAGCCCGCCGTCGCGCGGCCTCGTAACTGCGGTTAAGCCGGCGAGCGGTTCTTCTGTC
Organism: Opitutaceae bacterium; assembly: GCA_036821505.1. Classification (GTDB taxonomy): domain Bacteria; phylum Verrucomicrobiota; class Verrucomicrobiia; order Opitutales; family Opitutaceae; genus Palsa-1447. Next base: position 292 of record DAISJK010000032.1, on the reverse strand, counting down.
CGGTGATGATCGCCACGCCAATGACGATGACCGCGGCGGCTATGAGCGTGCGCGCGGTCAGGGGCTCTCCGAGCAGCCACCATCCGAGGAAAACGGCGACGACGGGATTGACGTAAGCATAGGTCGATGCGCGGGTCGGCGTGCTGTGCTTCAGCAGCCACACGTAGCAAGTGTAGCCGACCAAGGACCCCGCCAGCACAAGGTAAATCCACGCCGCCGCCGCGGGGCCCGTCACCTCGGCCCAAGTGAAATGCGCCGCCTCACCGCTTGCCCATCCGATCATCATCATGAG
>DAISJK010000031.1:0-7129 GCA_036821505.1 Opitutaceae bacterium | reverse complement strand
CGCTGCGCGCGGATTCTCCCCTTATCAGGCTACCTTAGATTCGCTCTGATTTTCCGGCGCGACCGTCTTGTCCGTCGACCCAAAGTGGAAGCCCTTCTTGTCCTCGTAGCCTTCGCGAGCGCGCCGAATAAGCATCAGGACGAAAATGAGGCATGCGCCAAAAGCTGCGACGGCTGCGAGGGTGCCTTTTGACATGGGGCGAAGTCCTGAAAACGTGGATCAAAAATTCTCCGACGTCAAACCAGTAAATTTTCCGATAATTAGACGGCGCTTCGCTCTTCGGCCGGACCCAAGGTCTTCGGACTGAGGTTGTGGGCGGTGTTGACGAGGCAGACGTGCGAGAAGGCCTGCGGGACATTGCCCAATTGGCGCCCCGCTCTCGGATCGTACTCCTCGGCCAGCAAGCCCAGGTCGTTGCGCACGGCGAGAAGGCGTTCGAAGAGGGCTCGGGCATCGTCGGTGCGACCCATGAGATAGAGGCAATCGGCCAGCCAGAACGAGCATGGAAGAAACGTCCCCTCGCCAGGGGGCAGGCCGTCGAGCAGTCCCGAGCCATCGGTCTGGTAGCGCCGCACCAGTCCGGCCACGGTCAGCTCCCGCTCGATCTCCTCCACGGTCGAGATTATCCGTGGATCGGCCGCGGGCAGAAATCCAACCAGGGGCATCATGAGCAGGCTGGCATCCAGCTCATGGCAGCCGTAGCACTGGGTGAACACCCCCCGTTCGCGGTGAAACCCCCTGAGGCAGATGTCATCGTGGATCTCGGAACGCAGGGCAGACCACGCCGCCGCGTCGCCTTCAAGGCCGAATTGCTCGACCGCCTTGACCGCGCGGTCCATCGCCACCCACGCCATCACCTTGGAGTGCGTGAAGTGGCGCCGAGGCCCGCGGATTTCCCAGATGCCCTCGTCCGGGTCGCGCCAGTGGGCGGCGACGAAGTCGATGATATGGCGCTGGAGATGCCACGACTGCTCGTCGGTCTTGATGCCGGCCGCGCGGGCCGCGTGCATGGCGTCCATGACCTCGCCGTAGACGTCGAGCTGGAACTGTTCCGACGCCGCGTTGCCGACGCGCACCGGCCGCGAATGCTCATAGCCGCTCAGATGCCCCAGCTCGTGCTCGGTCAGCGTGCGTTCGCCGGCGAGGCCGTACATGATCTGGAACTGGGCGGGATCGCCGGCGACGGCCCGGAGCAGCCAGTCGCTCCAGGCCCGCGCTTCCTCGGTGTAGCCCGCGCTCATGAACGAATAAAGCGTGAACGTCGCGTCGCGGAGCCAGCAAAAGCGATAATCCCAGTTGCGCACCCCGCCGACGAACTCCGGCAATGAGGTGGTGGCCGCGGCCACGATTCCCCCCGTCGGAGAGTAGGTGAGCGCCTTCAGGGTGAGAAGGGAGCGCAGCACGGCGCCGCGCCAGGGGCCGCGGTACGTGCAACGGGCGGCCCAGGTTTCCCAATAGCGTTCCGTCGCGTGCAGCACCGAATCGATCTCGACGGGAGCCGGCGGATTTTCGTGCGAAGGATACCAGGTGAGCATGAAGGATTTGCGTTCGCCGGCAGCCAACGAAAACCGAGCCACCGTGGAAAGTTCCTCGCCCTTGACCGGCACCGTGGCGCGCAAGATCAGCGCGTTCGGACCCGCCACGGCAACCAGGCCGCCTTCGTCCAAATGGCGCACCCATGGGACGGTGCGCCCGTAATCGTATCTGATGACTAGGCGCATCTGCATCGCGACTTCGCCCGCGACGCCTTCGACGATGCGGATGATGTCCCGGTTCGGACCGCTGACCGGCATAAAATCGATCAGCCGTGCCGTGCCGCTTTCCGTTACAAACTCGGTTTCGAGAATCAACGTGTTGCCGCGATAGGCGCGCCTCGTCTTCCAGCTGGCGTCGGCGGGGCAAATCTTCCAGCATCCATTATTCTCGTCCCCGAGCAGGGCGGCGAAGCAGGCGTCGGAGCCGAATCGCGGCACGCAAAGCCAGTCGAGCGATCCGTTCAGCCCGACCAGTGCCATGGTGTGCATGTCGCCGATAACGCCGTAATCCTCGATTTTCATGGGGGGTGAGTCTTGTTAGTCGCTTTGCAGCACCGCAAAGGGCAGTTCGGCGAAAAGCGCGCGCAACATGAGGCCTTCGCCAGCCGGATGCGTCCTCCCGGTGAAAAGATCGCGCCACGCAGTCGAATCGCCCGCGTAGACGAGCTGCGTGTCGTCCCATGCGAGACCCAACGGCGGCGATCCGAGCTTCGCGGCGAGCCGGGGAGCCACGACGAGCACCGAGGCGGACCCGTGGGTGCGCGTGAAAGCGACGACGTGGCCGCCAAACCCGCCTTTGCACGGGACGGGGCTGTAGTCCCCGTGCGAAAAAAGGCGCGGCTGCCGGGCGCGAAGATGCAGCAGCGCCTGCATGACGCGGAGCTTGATGCCGCCGTCGCGCCAGTTTTCCAGAAGCTCGGCCGCCGAGGCCCGCTCCGCGCCGCTCAGTAGATTTTCACGCCGGTCGTAATCGATTTCCTTCCGATTGTCGGGATCGACCAGGCTGTAGTCCCAGATTTCATTGCCCTGGTAAAAATCCGGCATTCCCGGCGAGGTGCACTTGAGAACGAGCTGGACGAGCGAGTTGACCATGCCCAGGCGCGCGACCCGCTGCGCGCAGGGCAGGAACGCCGCCAGGAAATCCCGCGCCGACTCCGGTTGGGTGATCCCGTCCACGAAGCGATCGCAGGCGCCGAAATAGGCGTCGTTGCTCTGCAGGATCGAGGTGTGGCGCTTGGCCTCGTTCACCGCCTTGCGAAAATGCTCCCGCAGGCGGGCGCGAAACGACTCATCCACCTCGTTCGCGTCCAGGGGCCATGCGCCGAGCAGGATCTGATAGAAACGGTATTCGTCGAGCGCGTCGGGCGCGGCCTTACCCTCGATCAGGGTGGCGTGGCGGGCCGTCAGCCCGTGCCATTCCCGGAGCCAGCCCTCCCACTCGTCCGCCAATTCCGACAGCGCGTAGAGCCTGGCGCGAACGTCCTCGCTCAATTTTGTGTCGTGCGTGGACGTGGTCAGCATGGCGTGCGGGCTTCCGGACTGGCGGTCGGCATTGGCGCGATGAAAGCCGTCCACCGGCCCTCCGAATGTCGCGGGATCGCCGCCCACTTCGTTGAGCGCGATCAGGCGGTTGTACGTGTAAAATGCCGTATCCTCGACCGATTTCGCCATGACGGCGCCGGTGTATTGCTGAAACGTCAGCACCCAGCTCAAAAGGCTTCCGCGATAGTCTTCCGGCGCGCCGGCTTCCGGGTAGATGCCGATCAGCAGGTCCCGAACGAATTCGAACGGCTGGGGATCCGCGCGCGGATTGCTCGCAAGCGCCCGCGCGCAGGCCTCCTCCAGCACGCGGCGATCCTGGGGCGAAACCGGCTGCTGGCGCCGCCGGTACGTGCGATAAACCGGCAGGTGGGCCATCAGTTCGCTCACCGCCGTGGTAAGCTCGTGGCGCGTGAGATCCCTCCATCGCCGGTCCACGGCCAGGATTTCGACCAATTCCGCGCCTAGGTTGCTGACCGCGTTGAAGAACAGCTCGCTTATGATCAGGCGCTTTTTCGAGCGGACGATTTCGTCGTAGGTCGCCGTCTCGCCGGTGAAGCGCCGGTAGATTTCGTCGAATCGCGCCTCCGCCGCCGGATCGACGAGGACGCCGGCAAGCTGGAGTATGAATTCGTAGCCCGTCGTTCCGTGCACCGGCCACGCCTCGGGCGGCGTTTCGCCCCGGGCGAGGATCTTTTCGACCAGCAGGTAGAGGGGCTTGGACGCGTCGGGCCTTTCGAGCGATTGGAGCCGCCGCAAATAGTCCTCCGGCTGCCTCAATCCGTCGATGTGATCGATGCGCAGCCCCGTCACTTTGCCTTCCCGTACCAGGCGCCCGAGCAGATCGTGGCATTCGCGGAAAACGTCGGTCTTCTCCATGTGCAATCCCACCAGGGAATCGATGGCGAAGAAGCGCCGGTAATTAATCTCGTGGGCGCCGGTCTTCCAGCGCGCAAGCCGGTAGTGCTGCATCTCTATCAGCTCGTGCAGCTCGTCGAAGCTTCCGGGGTCACCGGGGGTGCCGTTGATCTCCTTCAGCCGCGCGGCAAGGCGCTCCTTCAATGAAGGGCTATCTGCAATCAGGGCCGCGAGCTGCCGCTTCAAGCGCTCCAGCTCATCGGCACGTTTTCGCGCCGTTTCCGGGTCCGACGTCGCGGTGGGTCTGGGTAGCGATGCGAAGTCGGCGGCGATCGACATGATCGCGCGCTGATCGTCGCCCGAGCCGAGCTGTGCTCCGAGCGTTTCCAAGATGTGGGCGTAAGAACCCGGTCTCACCGGCATATCGATCTCGCCATACCGCAGCGTCAGTTCCTGATCGTATGCCAGGGTTATCTTTCCTTCTTCGAGCACCTTGCCGTAGTGGTCCTCAAGCAAAGGAACGAGCACGCGGTGATGATCGCCGCCATGGCTGTCTCCCTTCCACTGGATGTCGAAAAAAGGCGCGTAGGGCGAAAACCGTCCGCTCTCCATGACATCGCGCCACCAGCGGTTGACCAGCCCGGCGATTCCCATGTGGTTGGGCACGAAGTCGAGCAGGATACCGAAACCTTCGTCGCGCAGACGCTTGGCCAGCAGATCGAAGCCGTCTCCGCCGCCGAGCTCCGGATTCACCTTGCGATAGTCGGTGACGTCGTACCCGTGCAGGCTGCCCGGGGTCGAGGTGAATATGGGGGAGAGGTAGAAATCCGAAATTCCCAGCGCGCGAAAATAGGGCGCCAGCCGGCCCAGGTCGTTAAACGTGAACTTTCCATTCAGTTGCACGCGATAGGTGCAGACCGGCACGTGCGCGCTTTCAAGGAGGGCCATGGCGGGTCTTCTCCTTCATGCCTCGAGCCATACGGCGACCGGCCCCGCCAATCTCCATTCGTTCAGGACGCCGACGGCCTCGTCGCCGCCGAAGCGTTCATCCTCGCTGTGCAGGACGGTCCGCCATGTCTTCTCGGCGGGCAGTTCCAGGACCGAGGAAAGCGGCGCCTCGGGGAAAGGGGCCTCGTGGAGCGCCGCCAGTAGTATTCGATCACCTTGCGCGCATGCGTAGTGGATCGCGACAAATTCTCCGATCCGGCGCGCGCGCCAGCGCATGCGGTCCCATGCGGGGCCCTGGAGCCAGGTCCTCCGCTGCCGGAGGCATTCGCGATAGAGCGCCAGCGTGTCCGCATGGATCTTCTCGCCGCATTCCTCCCAGCGCAGCTTGGAATTCTCGAAGGTGGCCGGCGCCTCGGGATCGGGGAATTCCTCGCCCAGGCCGTTCTGCGCAAACTCGCGCCGCCGCCCTTCCGAAATAGCGCGGCCGAGCTTGCCTCCGTGGTCGGTGAAGAAAAGGAACGGGGTGCTCGCGGCCCACTCCTGCCCCATGAAAATCATCGGCACGTACGGGCTCAGGCAAAGCAGCATGGAAGCGGCGCGGAATTGCCGCGGAGTCACGAGATGCTCGAGCCTCTCGCCTTTCGCGCGATTGCCGATCTGGTCGTGGTTCTCGATGCACGTCACGAAGGCGCTCGGGGGCAGGTGATCGCAGGGCGACCCGCGCGCGCGGTCTTTCCAAGGCGCGAAGGCCTGCCCCCTATAGGTCCAGCCGTGTTCCAGCGTTGAGGCCAGGTCCGCGGCGCTCCCGCTGTAGCCCGCAAAATAAGATTTCCGCGTTCCGGTGAGCGCGACGCGGACCTGGTGGTGAAAGTCGTCGGACCAGACCGCGTCGAGCCCGATGCCCCCGCCGCTCGGGAGGCGCACCAGTTCGGCGTTATTGCGTTCGTCCTCCGCGATCAGAAAGCCGCCGCGCGCATGCATCCCTTCCGCGATTTTGGCCAGGAGATGGCGGGGAGAGTCGTCCCAAATGGCGTGGGTGGCGTCGAGCCGCAATCCGTCGAACCTGAATTCGTCCAGCCAATAGGCGGCGTTTCCGGCCAGAAAAGCGCGCACCGGCGCGCTGCGCGCGCCGTCCAGGTTGAAGGAGCGGCCCCAGGGAGTGCCCCGATTCTCCCGGAAATAATCCGCGCAATATTCCGGCAGCACGTTTCCCGCCGGCCCCACGTGATTGTACACCACGTCGAGGATCACGGCCAGGCCGCGTTCGTGCGCGGCATCCACCAATGCGCGCAAATCGTCGGGGCGGCCGTAACACCGCGCCGGCGCGTACAAGGCGACGCCGTCGTAGCCCCAGTTGCGCCGGCCGGCGAAATCCGCGAGGGGCATGATCTCGATGGCTTCAACCCCAAGCTCCCGCACCCGATCCAGCTTGGCGATCGCGGCACGATAGGTGCCGGCTTCGGTCAGGGCGCCGATATGCGCCTCGTAGATTGTCTGGCCCTTCCAACCGGGACGCGCCCAGGAATCGCACCGCCAGCGGTAGGCCGAGGGATCGATGCATTCCGAAGGGCCGTGCACGCCCCGCGGTTGGAACCTCGATGACGGGTCGGGGAAAAGCCGGCCGTCGTCCCGCACAAACTGGTAGAGATCCCCGGCCCGGCCCTCGGAATCGAAGACGGACCAATAGCCCCGATCTTCAGGCAGGAGTTTGATCCGGCGGACCGCGCCCTGCCGCTCGACCGCCACGGATATTTCCCGCCAGTCGGGCGCCCATACGCGGTAGGCGACCCCGGCCGAATCCACCTGGGCTCCCACCGCTTCGGAGCAGGTCATGGCCGCCGGAACCGCGTTTTTCATCCAGGCTGTTTCGCCGGCTCGATTCCGCGCGGCGCCTGCCTCTTATGGCCGAGCAGAACGAACGAATGCGCCTCCAGTTTGAGTACCTGACGGCTTCCGACCTTCTCTTTGTTTTCATCGAGTTCGGGCCGGGCCGTGTCGAAGACCAGCTTCCAGACGGACCGGGGCCGCACCCCCGGCACGCGGAATTCCACGGGATCGTGATGGCCGTTCAATAATATCAAGAAATCGTCGTCGAGCGCGCGCCGTCCCTCGTGATCGCGGATTTCCGGAGCGTCGCCGGCCAGAAACATGCCCAGGGTCCGCATCCATCCTCCGTTCTCCCAGTCCTCCGTTTTCATTTCCCGGCCGTCGGCGCGAAACCACCTTACCCGGCTTGCTTGGGAGGCGGG
>DAISJK010000030.1:0-7162 GCA_036821505.1 Opitutaceae bacterium | reverse complement strand
ATCGTAGAAGGGCTGAGATAACCGAAAATCCTCTTTCGGAATTTCTGTTCCTGAATTAACTGGCCGAATATGCTAGCCGTCGCCGATCTGCGTAAATCGTTCGAGTCGCCGGAGGGTGGGCGAGCAGAGGTCGTGGACGTTCGGGCATTCGGGCTTGCGGAGGGGGAGCAGATCGCGCTGCGCGGGGAGAGCGGCTCCGGCAAGACGACCTTCCTCAACTTGATCGCGGGCATCCTTGCGCCCGATTCGGGACGCGTGGAAATCGACGGCGCGGACATGGCTGCGTTGTCCGAAGCGCGCCGCGACCGGCTGCGGGCGACGAAACTCGGCTATATTTTCCAGACATTCAACCTGCTCCAGGGCTACACCGTCCTGGAAAACGTCGCGCTCGGAATGTCGTTCGGCCCGGGAGCGGACCGCGCCCGCGCCCGCGCGCTGCTCGAGCGCGTAGGCTTGAGCCGCCACCTCGGTCATTTTCCACGGCAGCTTTCCACGGGCCAGCAGCAGCGCGTGGCCGTGGCTCGTGCGCTGGCCAATCGGCCCCGGCTGGTGCTCGCGGACGAGCCGACCGGAAATCTTGACCGCCGCAACGCGCGGGAGTCGCTCGAATTGATCCGCGAAGCCTGTCGCGAGAATCGCGCGGCGCTGCTTCTCGTCAGCCATGACGAGGAGACCCTGCGGCAATTCGGCCAGGTGCGGGAATTCGGGGAGATCAATCGGAACAGCGCGCAGCCATGACTCTCCCCCTTATCGTCTACCGCTCGCTGCGCCAGCACGCGCTTTCCACCCTCGTGACCGCGGCCAGCATCGCCTTGGCCGGGGGGCTCCTGATGTGCGTCTGGATGGTCAAGACGCAGTCGCGCGAAGCCTTTCTCAACACGAGCACCGGGTTCGACGCGGTGCTCGGAGCCCGCGGCTCCAAGCTCCAGCTCGTGCTCAACGCGATTTTTCACCTGGAGGCTTCTCCGGGCAATCTCGAGTGGACCGACTATCTGTATATCAAGCACCATCCCGCGGTGAAGACGGCCGTGCCCATCGCGGTGGGCGACAACCTGCGCGGATATCGAATCGTCGGCACCCTGGACGAAATGTTCACCGGGGTGGAATATAAGCCCGGCCGCAAGTTCGAGCTCGAGCCGGGCGGGCGCCTGTTCAACGAAAACTCCAAGGAGGCGAAAGAGGCCGTGGTCGGAAGTTTCGCCGCTCACAAGCTGCATCTCAGGGTGGGGGACACCTTCCATCCGTTCCACGGCTTGAACTTCGACCCGAACCAGCAGCACACCGATATCTATACGGTCGTGGGAATCCTGCGACCCAGCAACACGCCGGCGGACCGCGTCGTTTGGATCCCGCTTGAGGGTCTTCAGACGATGAGCGGGCACGACCCGCGTTTCGCCACGGAAGTGAGCGCGGTGCTCATCCAATTGCGCGCCCCCAGCGCCGGGTTCATGCTCGACATCATGTACAACCGGCAGGGCAACCGGCTGACGTTCGCGTATCCCGTGAGCGCGATTATTGCTGATTTATTCGACCGGATTTCCGTCATCGACCAGGTGCTCGCTCTGGTAGCCTATGTGGTCGTCCTGGTCGCGGCGGGCTCGGTGCTCGCAAGCATCTACAACTCCATGAGCGCCCGGCGCCGCGATCTGGCCATCCTACGCGCGCTCGGCGCCCGGCGGCGCACGATCTTTGGAGCGGTGGTCGCGGAAGCGGCCGCGATCGGAGCGCTCGGCATGGCGGCGGGCTTTGGCTTTTATTTTGCGCTCCTTGGGGTGGTTGCCGGCATTGTCCGGGAGCGGACGGGAGTCGTGATCGACGTTCTGGCGGTGCAGCCGGTGCTTTGGCTCTGCCCGGCCGGGATGATCGTCCTCTGTGCGCTTGGCGGCGTTGTGCCGGCCATCAAGGCCTATCGCACGCCGGTGGCCGAGACCCTCGCTCCGGCCTCGTAATCGAACAGCGGGTGGAGCGCGTTGGGGACAACGCGCTCCACCCACTATCCGGCGCTCTTGCGAACCGGCGCTCACCGAGTAAACTGTCTTTATGCGATTTTCTTCCGCAATCCTGGCTATTCTGGCCCTTGCCACCGCATCGGCGCGTGCCGCTGCGCCGGAGCTTGATGACGGCTACCTCAAGCTGGGGTTCGATCGGCTGGCGGGCTATAAGTTTGTCGCGCCTTCCTTCGACCCCGCTGCCGATCCCAAGGGCACTCCCCCGACTGGCGAGGAGCAGATTCCGGCCGAGGTTAAATCCTGGAACGGCCACAAAGCGGTGGTTCAGGGATTCATGCTGCCGACAAAGATGGAGAACGGCAAAACGACCGAATTCCTGCTCATGGCCAATCAGATGACCTGCTGCTTCGGGATCGTGCCCGATATGAACGACTGGATCATCGTGCGGATGCCCCAGGGCGTGCCCGTGGTCCAGGATGTGCCAATCTCATTTTACGGCACCATCCATGTCGGAGCCATGTTCGACAACGGATACATGACTGGAATCTACGAGCTCGACGGCGACAAGATGGGGCCCGTCCCGCAGTGACCACTCGCTCACGCTCGCAGCCACAGCTCACGTCGTGGCTGCGAGCGTGAGCGCCGTAGCCGCGAGCGTGAGCGAGTGGTCTGGGCGGTTTCTCTATCGGGAGATATCCCCTTGGGTCAGCACCTTGAATCCGCGCTTCTCCAGCGACTGAGCCGCGATATCCAGGTCCTCCGCGTTGATCGCGAGAGCCGCCTTGCCTTCGGGACGCTTGATGAAGCTGTAGACGTAGTGGATATTGATTTCCGCTTCGAGCAGCGCGGCCAGCACTCCGGTGAGTTCCGATTCGTCGCCGATCTCGACCACAAGCAGGTTGTTCTCGGTATAGGGAAAGTCATTGTTCACCATGAGCTCCCGCGCTTTGTCCGGATCGTCCACGATCAGGCGCATGATGGCGCTGTCGGTTGTGTCCAGAACAGTGATCGCAACCACGTGAACGTTGCTTTGCTTGAGGAGCTTGGCGAGGTCGTGAAGCAGCCCGACCCGGTTTTCCGTGAAAACGGAAAATTGTTTCACAGGGTCCTGCGAGCGAGCGCTGGTCCGAGCAGCCATCATATCTACACTATAGCAAGGGGCCCGCGGGTCAATTGAGTGATTACTCAATTGAGTCGGCGAAAGAAAGGGGTCAGGTTGAAAAAGTTGCGGTCGTAGCGACCGCAACTTTTTCAACCTGACCCCTTAACGCAATGCCTGCCGACCTGCCGGCCCACCTCGCGGCCAACCAGGACCGCGCCCGGGCCGGCGCCCGTGTGGCGGCGGGCGGGGTCGCGCTCAACGCGGTGCTGGCGGCGGCCAAGCTTGCCGGCGGGTTTTTCGGCAATTCGTACGCCCTGATCGCGGACGGGAGCGAGTCGCTGCTCGACATCCTCTCCTCGGGCCTGGTTTGGGCCGGCGTGCTGGTCGCGGCGCGTCCCCCCGATGAGGATCATCCGTTTGGGCATGGCCGGGCGGAAGCCCTGGCGGCCTTGGTGGTAGCCGGCTTTATCTTCCTGGCCGCCGGACTGGTGGGCCATCACGCGATTCACCAGATCGTGACCCCGCACCGGGGGCCGCACTGGGCCACGCTGCCGCTGCTCGCCGCCATTGTCGCCACCAAGATATGGTTTTCTCGGCGCCTGGATGCTGCCGGCAGCGAAACCGGCAGCACCGCGCTCGGCGCGGAGGCCTGGCACCAGGGCTCCGATGCCATAACTTCGGCCGCGGCCTTTGTCGGCATCGCCATCGCGGTTATCGGAGGCCATGGCTGGGAAGCCGCGGACGGCTGGGCCGCGCTTTTCGCCTGCGTGGTCATCGCCTTCGGCGGCGTGGCCATGCTCAAAAAGTCCCTGGGAGAAATGATGGATGCGGCCGTGCCGGCGAGCGTTGAAAACCAGGTGCGGACGATCGCCGCATCGGTGCCCGGGGTTCTCGCGCTCCATCGGTGCCGTGTTCGCAAGAGCGGCTTGAGCAATCTCGTCGATATTCAAATTCGAGTCGACGGCGAACTCACCGTACGCGCGGGGCACGACATCGCCCACGCGGTCAAGGACGCCCTGCTGGACCCCTCGCTGCGCATCACCGACGTATCGGTGCACGTCGAGCCGATGAAGTGATTGGAGGCTAGTCCACGTCCAGCCGGTAGCCGATGCCGGCTTCCGACTTGAGATACTTCGGCTCGCGAGGGTTGTCTTCCAGCTTCTGCCTGAGATGTGTGGTGTAGACCCACAGGTACTGCGTGTTGTTCTCCGCATTCGCGCCCCAGAGTTCGCGCAGGATCTGCCGGTGCGTCACCACCCGTCCGCGGTGCATTGCGAGGTAGCGCAGGAGGTCGTATTCCCGTCCCGAGAGCTTGACCTCCCTGCCGCCGCGGCGGACGACACGGGCCGCAAAATCGATCTCCACGTCGCCGAAACGCACGAGGCTGTCCTCTTCCGCCGGTTGGGTGCGCCGCAGGACGGCCCGCAGCCGGGCGAGCAGTTCGAGCGAGCGAAACGGCTTGGTCAGATAGTCGTCGGCGCCGGCATCAAGAGCGGCGATGACCTCCTTTTCACTATCGCGGACGGTCAGGACGAGCACCGGCACTTTTGACCATTCCCGCAGGCGTCTCAGCACCTCCTTGCCGTCGAGGTCGGGCAGTCCGAGGTCGAGCACCACGCCGTCCGGCCGCAGTCCGGCGGCCTCGGTCAGGCCCAGGCTGCCGGTCTCGGCCTCGCGCACTTCGAACCCGCCGCCTTCCAGGGTGATGCGCAAAAGCCGCCGGATCTGGGTTTCATCATCGATGACGAGAATTCGGGGCTGCGCAGTCCTGCTCATTCAATTTTCGTGGTCGGGCGGATTCTCCGGTTCGCGATGGGGCAAGTAAATTGTAATCACCGCGCCTCCGCCCGGATTTTCGCCCACCATGACCTCGCCGTCCTGGGCGGCAACGAATCCACGCACGATGGAAAGTCCGAGACCGAGCCCGCCCGCCCGTGCCGCGTCCCCGCGGACGAACTTCTTGAACAGACGTTCCTCCATGGCCGGCGGAAAGCCGGGACCTTGGTCGGCCACGGTGAAATACACCCGTTTGCCGCCGCGCTCGATGCCGGCGGTGAGGAAAATCGGCGTGCCGGGCGGCGTGTGCACGGCCGCATTGAGCAGGATATTGGCCAGCGTTTGTTCGGTCAGCGCAAAGTCCGCGAAGATCGGCGGCAAATCCTCGGGCAGAGCGATCTCCAAGGGATGGTCGGCAAGCGCGTCCCCGGCGTCTTCGCGGGCTTTTTTTACCAATTCGGCGCCGTCGCACCAGACCGGGTGGGGCCGTAGCGCGCCGCTTTCCAGCCTGGTTTGATCGAGGAGATTCTGCACCAGCCGATTGAGGCGGTTCAGGGCCGTCTGTCCTTCGCCGAGCAATTTTGCACGAAGTTCCGGGTCCGCTCGGTCGAGGGCCTCGAACACCGCCGCGACGACCGCGAGCGGCGTGCGCAGCTCGTGCGATACGCTGTCGAGGAGCACCTGATGCAGCTTCTCGGACTCTGCGAGCAGTTTTTCGCGTTCGCTTGCGGCCTGAAGGGTCTCGCGCTCGACGCTGAACGCGAGCTGCCGGGCGAAGGCCTCGATCAGGTCCCGCTGCGCGAGGTCGAGGGTTCCCTCCCGTGGAAGTTTGACCCCCAATACGCCGACGGCGCGCTCCTCCCGCTCCAGCGGAACGTAGTAGCCCTCGCTCGACGGAAGCGTATCCGTGAACCGGCCGGCGACGCGCCGGTTACTGAACACCCAATCGGCCACGGCCCGCTCCTTCTCGTCCAGAGGATAGGAGCCCGCGAAGTGCGGCACCAAGCTCTCGCCGTTTTCCGCCGCGAGCACGAGCGAAGTTTTCGCACCGAAGAGTTCATCGGTTTGGCGCAGCGCGGCGAAGGCGGCATCATCGAGCGTCTTGGCCTCGGCCAAGGCCCGCGTGAGCCTGAGCAGGGCCGTGGCCCGCTGCTCGCGCATCCGCTCGTTTCGGCTCTGGGCCCTGATCCGCGCCGTGAGCTGCCCGGCCACCAGCGCAGTCGCGATGGTCACGATGTAGAGCATGGCGTCCTCAAACGATCCGATGACAAAGGTGAAGCGCGGTGGGATGAACAGGAAGTTCCAGAGCACCCCGGCGAGGATCCCGGCTGCGAGCACCGGCCCTCTCCCGACCCGCAGGCTGAGTCCGATCACGGTCAGCAGATAAACAAGGCCCACCGTGCGGTAGCCGAATGCGTCGGCGAGATACCAGCAAGCGAGCGTGACCCCCGCCATGATCCCGAGCATCAGGAGGTACTCCCGGGGATTCGAATTCGTGGACCACTCCGGCCGGAAGCGAAAAGCCGGCTTTTCCTCCGCGGGCACCAGGTAGATGTCGAATTGCCCGCCGATTCGCGCCAAGCGATCGACCAGCGAGCCACCGCGGAGCCAATCCAGCCAGCGGTTGTTGCGAGGTTTCCCGATCACGATCTGGGTCGCGTTCCGAGCGAGAGCGACGCGCACCAGCGCCGCCACGGGATCTTCGTCGCGGGTCACGACGATCTCGGCGCCGAGTTCGCGGGCCAGGGCGAGATTTTTATCCAGAAGCCTGCGCTGCTCCGCATTCAGGGTCTTCGACGACTCCACGTGCACCGCCACCCAGGGGGCGCCGAGAGCCGCGGCCATCCGCCGCGTCCAGCGCACGAGCTGGGTCGAGAAGGGGCTGGGGCTGACCGCGACCAGCAGCCGCTCGCCGCTGCGCCAGACCGTGCGCTTGGCGGTGCCCGAACGCAGCTCGTGCAATTGCCGATCCACGCGCTCGGCGGTGAAGCGCAGGGCCAGCTCGCGCAACGCGGTGAGGTTCGTCTCCTGGAAGAAATTTTCCTGGGCGGCGGCGGCCCGCTCGCCGAGGTAGACCCGGCCCTCGCTCAGGCGCTCGCGCAGCCGGGAGGGGGTGAGATCGACCAGTTCGATTTCATCAGTCAGGTCCAACACCGAGTCCGGCACCGTTTCGGCGACGGGCGCGCCCGTAATCTGGCGCACCGCGTCGGCTCGCGACTCGACGTGCTGGACGTTGAGAGTCGAAAAGACGTCGATCCCGGCCTCGATCAGCTCGACGACATCCTGCCAGCGCTTGGGGTGCCGCGGCGGCGGTTCACCCCCGACCAGGTTCGAA
>DAISJK010000029.1:0-7174 GCA_036821505.1 Opitutaceae bacterium | reverse complement strand
CGCTGTGGGATCAAAATCCTTCACTTCACCCGCTATCTGGGTCGAGCAGCCACTGGGATCGAAGCGCGTGAGGCGAACGATTCCGCTGCGCCCCGCCAATAGCGAAGCCCAGGTGGCAGGCGCGCTGTTCCCCACCGGCGTGACCGCGCCGATTCCGGTTATGACCACCCGTCGCGAATGTTGCTTTTTATCTATGTTATTCAATAATAGTATCTTACATTATAACAATCGACAGAATCGGCTATAATTCCAATGGAATGAAGCCCGGCTTTCGAGGCTAAATTTGGCCTCATCGTGTAGCTTTGACTTTGGGTCGATGAACCCCTTTGTTTATCCGTTACAAAGATGCAGCAGCTCCACGCCTATTGGCGCATGGAATACATCGACGCCCCGCGGTATCCGGCCGAGATGAGACGTCCGTTCAGCGAGCTGCCGGCTCTGGGCGATGATAAAGCCGCGCATATCGTGCATCGTTCCCGGCTTTCCTACCTGATTCTCAACCGCTTTCCGTACAACCCCGGCCACCTGCTCGCCGTGCCCTATCGGGAAACATCGCGCCTGGAGGAGCTGACCGCGGAGGAGCGCGCGGACCTGATGGAGTCCATTGTCACGGGGCAGGGACTGCTGGCCGCGGCATTCAAGCCGGACGGATACAACGTCGGATTCAACTTCGGGTCCGTTTCAGGGGGAAGCATTCCCCATCTGCACGCCCACATCGTTCCCCGCTGGAACGGAGACAATAATTTCATGCCGGTGATCGCGGACACCCGCGTGCTCCCGCTGTCGCTCGAGGCCACCTGGGAGCGGTTGGCGCAAGTATCGGCCTCGGCGGCGCGTTGAAATCAATGCCCTCTAAAGTCCTTCATTTTCCCAGCGCCCGCCACCTGAGCCAGCTCTATGCCGGCCGGATCGAGAATTTGGAGCACGCCGAGCGCTCCCTCGGCGTCAAACTCGTGACCCGCGAGGATTGGCTCAAGATCGAGGCTCCTCCCGAACCGCTCGCCGTGGCCGAGGATTTCTTCACCTTTCTCCAGGGCGCGCGCGGTCAGGGCATGGCGATCCGAACTCCCGACTTTGCCCGCTTGGCCGACTCGTTCGCCCGCGGCGAGGGCGGACAGCTCAAGACTCTTTTGAGCGAACCCCTAGTCATCGCGACCGGCCGCCGCACCATCGTGCCGAAGACGTTCGGGCAAAAGCTCTACCTCCAGTCGATGCTCAAGCATCCCATAGTGTTCGGCATCGGGCCGGCCGGCACCGGCAAAACCTACCTCGCGATCGCGGCCGCCGTCTCCGCGCTGCAGCGCGGAGAGGTCGAGCGTATCGTGCTGGCCCGCCCGGCGGTGGAAGCGGGCGAGGCTCTCGGCTTCCTGCCCGGCGATTTGCGCGAGAAAATCCTCCCTTACCTGCGTCCGCTCTACGACGCGCTCCACGACATGCTCGACGGCGAGGAAGTCGCTCGTCTCACCGAGAAAGGCGCGATCGAAATCGCCCCGCTCGCCTACATGCGCGGCCGCACCCTGTCCCGGGCCTTCGTCATCTTGGACGAGGCGCAGAACACGACTTCAGAACAGATGATGATGTTCCTGACCCGCCTGGGCGAGGATGCCCGAATGGTCGTCACCGGGGATGTCACCCAGATCGACTTGCCGCGCGCCAGGCCGTCCGGGCTGCTCGAGGTGCGCAATATTCTGCGCGAGGTTCCAGGGATCGATTTTCACACATTCAACAGCACCGACGTGGTGCGGCACCCCCTGGTGCAGCGGATCATCGAGGCCTACGACCGCTTTAAAAATCCGATCGCGGATTCCGGCGCATGAACGTCCGCAATCAACTCAGGCTGCTGGTCGGCGGGCTCGGCTCAAACCGGCCGGATCCGGTTTCCCCCGCGGGCTCGGCCTTCCGCGAATTTCTCGACCAGAACCGCCTGGTAGCCGCGCTCATCTTTATCGTGACGGTCGGCGCCATCGTGCTGATCAGTTCGGCGGGGATGACGACGCTCAACGTTCCGGTCGTGCCCGGTCAAATCGCGACCGCGCGTCTTGTCGCCAGCGGCTCGTTTTCGTACCCGAGCGCCGAAAAAACCCGCAGCGCGCGCGAGCAGCTTGTGGGGCGGGTGCCGCCCGTTTATCGGCTCGAATTCGGCCCGCTCGGCCAGTTTGAAGCAGCCGCGGCCGATCTCCTGGCGGAGCTGGCGGCGTTCGAGGCGGCGCACCCGGCCGATCTCACGCGACCCGCCGATCGCCGCGCCGGGCTTGAGAAGCTGGCCGACGCATTCAATTCCCGCAGCGCGTTTCGGGTGAGCCCCGCGGACCTCGGCAACCTCCTCGAACTAGGCGACGCCAATGCCCGGGCCGAGATTTTCAACAACGGCCTTTCGGTCCTGCGCGAGATTTACGAAGATGGCGTGCAGGACGGATCCCTCAGCTCGGGCGGCGGAGGCGACGCCCTGTTCCAGATCGCGCGCCCCGACGGAAACGTCGCCCCCCGCCCGGTGCAATCCTTGGAAGACGCCCTGACCTTTCTGCGGGTGAGCCTGTCCACGGCGGGCGTGCCCCGGCCCGCGGCCCAGGCGCTCTTCCGTTTCTTTCGCAGCGGTGTCACGGTAAACCTGGTTTACGACGCGGCAGCCAGCCAGCAGCGCGTTGACGCCGCCTTGCGCACGCTCAGGCCGGTGCTCGTCGGCGTGGTCCGCGGCCAGACGATCATCGAGGCCGGAGACCGGGTCACGCCCGAGCAATACGAGATGTTCCAGGCCGACCGGGAGTATGTTCACGCCCATGGCGACGGCGGAATGAACGAGGGCCTCATCCTGTTCGGCCGGGTGCTGCTCGTGCTCGCCATGGTGATCGCCTCGCTCATTTACATCCGGCTGGAAGATCCCGAAACCCTGCGCAGCAATGTCCGTCTCGGGCTGCTCGCACTGGTCGTGATCATCAACCTCGCGCTGGTCCGGACGGTTTATTCCCTGGGCGGCTCCGAGTTTTTCATTCGCAACGCGAGCTGGGCCTCCACCCTGCCCTATGTCGCCCCGACCGCGCTGGCGCCGCTGATTGTGGCGATTCTCATCGATGCCGGATCTGCGATTTTCATGGCCCTGCTGATTTCCATCTTCACGGGGGTCATCTACGGCAACCGCCTGGATTTACTGGTTCTCACCTTCCTCGCCTCCATGGTCGCGATCTTCGTCGGCCGCGACGCCCGCCAGCGCGGCCGGGTGGTGCGGGCCGCCGCAATGGGAGGCATGACCGTGGCCGCGTTCGCGGCCCTGATCGGTTTCGCGGATCAGACGTCGTTCGACACCCTCGCCCGCCAGATGGTCGCGGGCTTGAGCACGGGCATCCTGACCGGCGTCGCGGTGGTCGGACTCCTGCCCGTGCTGGAATCCCTGTTCAAGCGCACGACCGACATCACGCTGCTCGAATTGACCGATTACAACCACCCGCTGCTGCGCCGAATGCAGTTCGAAGCGCCGGGCACCTACCATCATTCGATCGTCGTCGCCCAATTGTCGGAAAACGCATGCAATGCGATCGGCGCCCATCCCCTGCTGGCCCGCGTCTGCGCTCTTTTTCACGATATAGGCAAGACGGTGAATCCGATCTACTTCACCGAAAACCAGCGCGATCGCGGCAATCCGCACGAACAGAAGCCGCCGCTCGTCTCGGCCCAGATCGTGAAGCGGCATGTGCCCGACGGAGTCGAGCTGGCCCAGAGAAGCCGCCTGCCCAAAGCGGTTATCGACGTCATCCGCCAGCATCATGGCACAACCTTGGTGCGTTACTTTTACCTGCGGGCGCTCGCCGCCGCCCGTGCCGCCAATCCGGGCGCCGAACCCTCATCCGTGCCCGAGGAATCGTACCGATACGACGGACCGCGCCCGCAGTTCAAGGAAAGCGCGGTTATCTCCCTGGCCGACGCGGTCGAGGCGGCCTCGCGCTCCCTGCGTTCAGCCACCGCCGAGCAGCTCGGTCATTTGATAGACAGGGTGGTCGGCGACAGGCTGGCCGACGGCCAGCTCAACGAAGCGCCGCTCACTTACGAAGACATCGCTAAGATCAAGACCAGCTTCACCTTCACTCTCTTGAATATGCTGCACGGACGGGTCGCTTACGAACACCTCAACCCGGCCAAGGACGAAAAGCTGGGAGCGCAGACTTAAATTTCTTGTCCGCGATCGCCGTCCGAAGCCTTTACCCGCGCCTGGTCTACTCCCGCTCCGCCGTCGTGCGGGCGCTGCGGACGCTCGACCGAAACCGGCCCGTTCTCAAACGGCCCCGATGCCCCGCCGCAATCGTGGGCGAGCTGTCCGTGGCCTTCCTGACCGACGCGGCGCTGGCCGAGCTGCACGCCGACCACCTCGGCGATCCGTCACCCACTGATGTGATTACGTTCCCCGGCGACGCCACGCTGGGTTCCGCCGGTGAAATTTGCGTCTCGGTGGACGCCGCCCGCCGCCTAGGCGAAGCGCGGGGGGCCGATTGGTCCCGGGAGCTTTCATTATATCTGGTGCACGGCTGGCTGCATCTGGCCGGCCACGCGGACGACGAGCCCGGCGCCAGGCGCGCCATGCGCCGGGCCGAGGCCCGCGCCCTGGATATCCTGGAACGCGAGTCGGCCCTGCCTTCGTTCGGATTTCGGTAAAAAGAAGGGGTCAGGTTGAAAAAGTTGTGGTGCAGGATGGGTTCGGTCATGCTGTTCGGGCGCTTAGCCTGTACCACAATTTTTTCAACCTGACCCCTTCCATGCCTCCTTCACCGCCCTCCCGGTTCGTCGTCCTTCGCAACGCGTTCGTCTCCGGTGCGCTTCTGCTCGCCCCGCTCGCCGTCACGGCCTGGCTTTTCATCCACGTCGTGGGGCTCATCGGCGGGACCTTCCGCCCCCTGCTGCCGGTTTCGGTGCAGGAAAACAACGCGCTGCTCGTGCTCTGGGATCTGCTCATCACGCTCGTGGTGATCGCCCTCGTCACCGCGCTCGGATTTGTTTCGCGCGAATTTTTTGGGAAGTTTTTCCTGAGCACGGCCGAGCGCTTCGTGCTGAGAATACCGGTGCTGAGCGCGGTCTACGGCACGGTCAAGCAGATCGTCGACACGTTCAGCTCCCCCAACCGCCAACTCTTCAGCAAGGTCGTGATGGTTGAATTTCCGCGCCCGGGCACATGGGTGCTGGGCTTTCTTACCGGACCGGCCCGTGGCGAGCTCGGAGCCAAGGCGACGGAGAAGCTCTGGAGCGTCTTCGTTCCGACCACGCCCAATCCGACCAGCGGATTCCTTCTGCTCATCCCCACCCGGGAAGTCATCGAACTCGACATGACCGTGGGCGAGGGAATGAAAATGATCATTTCCGGCGGCGCCGTGGTGCCTCCCTGGCCGGCCGCCGCGCGCTAGACGACCTTGCCCGCGCTCACCCTTCAGACCGAGGCATTCGTCCTGGCGCGCAGGCCGCCGTCGGATGTTTTTGAGACCTGCACGCTATTTGCCCAGGAGCAGGGCCTGCTTACCGCTCTTCAACGGCTTCCGAAGAAGCCGTCGGCGAAGATGGTCCGCCTCGACCTTTTCGACGAGGCGGCCGTGTTCCTGGAAAGTTCGAACCAGGGACGCACCTGGTTTGTTCGCGACGCCCGACTGATCGCGCGAGCGGCGGCCATCGGCCGAAGCTACGAAGCCCTGCAAGCCGCATCGGCCATCGCTTCGATGATCGCCCGCAATCCCGTGCCGGCCGAGGGCCGGGCCGCGGCGACCGCTCTTCTGCGCGCGGCCCTGGCGGCGCTCGCCGGTCAAGCCGACCCGGAGTTGGTGCTCTTAAAAAGCCTCTACCGCTTCGGGCGCGACGAGGGTTATCCCCTCTCCCAGCAATGGCTGCCCTCGCTTCCGGCCGAGCTGCGACGCGAGGCCGAACGACTCCTGAGAACGCCCCTGGCAGATATCGGCTCATCGTCTGGGATTGCGCATCTCCCGAATCTGCGCAGGCGTTTGGAAGAATATCTTAGGGAGCATACGGATATTCTCGTGTAATGCATTTCGATCTCGAACAAAGAAAGGCCTGGCTGAGCGCAGGAGAATTGGCCGATTTTCTTATCGGCCCGCATGAGGCGGGCGCCGGCTCGACTGGAATTTGGCGCGCGCAATTGGGCGTCCGATGGCATCAGGAGCTGCGGGAGCGGGCGATCGCGGCCGGGGCCGGGACCCGCTTCGAAGTCGAAATAGCGGGCGAAGTCTTTCATCGCGGCTGGACCCTGGCGCTGGGCGGGCGGATCGACCAGCTCGACTCCGGGCCCGACGGGGCGGTGATTCGCGAAATCAAGACCGTGACCCAGCCCTTGCCGGCCGATGAAGCGGCGCTGCGCGCGGATTATCCGGGTTATTTCGTCCAACTCGCCGCCTATGCCGAGGTTTCGCGCATGAATTCGGCGCCCGCCCGTGGCGAGCTTGTTTTCGTAGAACTTGCCACCGGAACTGTCCAGACGGTGGGACTCACGGAAAACGACGTCTCCCTTTTCCGCGCTCAGCTCGATCGCGTGGCCGAGTTTCTCGAGCTGCGCCTGCGCGCTTCCGAACGGTTGCGCCGTCTGCGTTTCCGCGCGCCCTTCGATGAGCTTCGTTCCGGCCAGGCTGAGGCCGTGATGGGTTTGCAATCGGCGGTTCGCTCCTATTCTTCGAATGGCCTGGCTCCAAAAATCCTGCTCGATGCGCCCACGGGATTCGGCAAGACGGGAGTTCTGCTCGAATTCGCACTGGGCGAGCTGAAAGCCGGCCGCTTCGACCGGCTCGTTTATCTTACGAGCAAGGCGACCGGACAGCTCCAGGTCGTCCGTACGCTCCAATTCATGACCGCACCGGGAAATTCTGTCGGCGGAACCTCGGAAGCGCCGGTCGCCGCCTGGCAGGTGCGGGCCAAGGCCGAGCACTGCGTCAATTCGGTTTTTCACTGCGTGCGCGAGAACTGCGCCTATATCGACCGGCTCGCGGAGCGCTGGCCCGGGAGCGGCCTGGCCCGATTCTATCTTTTCGAGAACGAGCCGCGCGACCTCGACACGCTCCGCGCCGCGGGGCGGGCGGCCGTGATCTGTCCCTATGAGATCACCCGCGCCGCGCTGGCCTTCAACGACGTGTGGATAGGAGACTATAACTACGTCTTCGCCCCGGCCAACCGCAGCCTGTTTTTCCAGCAGCCGGGC
>DAISJK010000028.1:0-7188 GCA_036821505.1 Opitutaceae bacterium | reverse complement strand
CCATCCGGCCGGCCGTAAGCCGGAGCCGCTGGGTGATCAGGTCGAGGTAATTATCGTGGATCCAGATCGTTGCAAAGTCGTTAGGCACGCCGAGCACGAGCGAATCCTCCGTGGTTTCGAGGCAAACCAGGGGCTCGAACCACATATGGAAAACGTCTTCTGGAAACAGCGATTTGAAGTCACATTTGACGGTTTCCCATAGGCTGGGACTGAGGGATACGGAAGGCATGGGCGCGGGCTGGAAGAGCAGTCTTATTCACAGCGCGCAGGTCGAAGAATCTTTCTCACGTTCTGGCCCCGCCATTTTGCACGGTAAACCGCGGCGAAATTCAAGTCCGGCCATCGCAGAAGGGGGGAAAAAGGGGCAAATGTACAACTTTTTGATGGCCAGCGGATAACGATAAAAACCGCAGAGACGTCGGAAACAGCAAGGCAACGGTGTGAGAAAGAACCAACAAACGCGGAAACGAGGACTGAACGAAGGCCCACTAACTGTGAACCAAAAAATCATTTCAAGGCCAACTTTTCGACAAGTTATTCACAGGCTCCCGAGGATAACTTTTTTGCATTTTTTCGTTGCCTCGGCGCGGTCGATTCAGGCGCGAAAAATTTCGCGGCTTTTCATGTCATTGTCGGAATGTTACATCGCCGTGGAGGCAGCTTCGGAAGCCGCTCGCCGGTTACAGGCGCGTTACACTCGCGTCACGGTGCTCGCGTTTTTGAATACGCGGCCGCGTTCAATTTTATGCCGGCGCAACCGCCGGCTCGATCCATTTTCCGCGCTCGCGGATGAGCGCGATTAATCGCGCGTCGGCTTCCGTTTGCGGAATATTGAACTGCACGCACTGCTTGCCGACGTAGAGGTTGATCTTGCCGGGCGCCCCGCCGACGTAGCCGAAGTCGGCGTCGGCCATTTCTCCGGGCCCGTTGACGATGCATCCCATGATCGCGATCTTCACGCCCTTCAGGTGGCCGGTTTGCGCGCGGATGCGCTGCGTGGTCGTCTGCAGATCGAAGAGCGTGCGTCCGCAGCTCGGGCACGCCACGAATTCCGTTTTGCAGATGCGCGCGCCGGCTCCCTGCAAAATATTGTAGGCGAGACGGAGCGAGCGCGCGGGGTCCGCCTCGGTTTCGACGCTGATCAGATCGCCGATGCCATCGCAGAGCAGGCCGCCGGCGATCCAGCTCGCCTCGATCAGCTTGGAGAGGAAGCTGTTGTCTCCCCGGACGGCGTTTGCCGCGGAGGCGCGAATCCAGATCGCCGCGCGCAAGCCGGCCGCGCGCAGCGCTCCGGCCAGCGCGCGATAGGAGCCGAGGGAATGGTTGGAGCGCGTCGCCCGCGGCGCGCTTTCGGCCGGGGAGCCGCTCCAAGTGAAGATCAGATCACGATATTCGCGCAGCGCCGGGACCAGCGCAGCCAGATCGGAGGGAGCCACGTCGCAGGCGAGAACCCAGCCTCGGAGGCGGGCCAGCGCGGCCCACTCGCGCAACGCCAAGCCGTCACGGGCGCGAAATCGGCGCAGGAGGACGACTCGAAGCGACGGCGAAAGCGGGGCAAGATCGGCGATTGGGAGCGATTCCGCCAGCTCGAGCACGATGAACGCCCCCGGCGGCGGGGACGCCAGTGCGCGGATCGCATCCGCGAGCGCGGCCGGCGATTCTATCGCGACCAAAATACCCTCGATCGGAGTGTCTTCGACTTTGATCGAGGCAAGTTTCGAAGCGAGAGCGGGCAATTCCGCCGCCTGCGTTCGCACGATGACGCGCGGCGGCTGTTCCGGCCCCGTCGAGCATGAGGGGCCGAGATCCACGACCGAAGTCTCGCGCCGGGCAAAATGATAGGGATCGACGCCGTCGGTTTCGGCCGGGCCGTCCGAGTGCGGTTCGCCCCACAGGCTCATCGCTTTATCCGCGATGGCGCGGGCCACCGGGATTTCGTACACGCTGTCCTCTGTCAGGGACACGCGAATTGTGTCGCCCAGCCCGTCGAGAAGCAGCGAGCCGATCCCGATCGCGCTCTTGATCCGGCCGTCCTCGCCGTCGCCCGCCTCGGTCACGCCGAGGTGGAGGGGATAGCGCATGTCCTCGCCTTGCATGCGCTCGACCAGGAGCCGGTAGGCCTCGATCATCACCTTGGGATTCGAGGCCTTCATCGAAAGGATGCTCTGCCGGAAGCCGTGCGACTCGGCGATGCGCAGGAACTCCAGCGCGCTTTCCACCATTCCGAGCGGGGTGTCGCCGTAGCGATTCATGATCCGGTCGCTGAGCGAGCCGTGGTTCGTGCCGATGCGCAGGGCGCGCCCCAACTCCTTGCACCTCAGCACCAGCGGTGAGAAAGCGTCGTGCAGCCGCCGCAGCTCGGCTTCATAATCGGCGTCGCTGTATTCGCGCACGGCGAACTTTTTCTTGTCGGCGTAATTGCCAGGATTGACGCGAACCTTCTCGACGTGTTCGACAGCCTCCATCGCGGCCTGCGGCAGGAAATGGATATCGGCCACGAGCGGCACGGCTCCGAATCCGGCGGCGGTGAATTGCGAACGAATCTCCTTCAGGCAGCGGGCGGCCTGCACGTTGGGAGCGGTGACGCGGACGATCTCGCAGCCGGCCTCGGCCAGGGCGATCGACTGGCGGACCGTGGCGGCGACATCCTGCGTGTCGCTCGTCGTCATCGACTGCAGTCGGATGGGATTGTTTCCGCCCACGCCGACGGAGCCGACCCGAACCTCGATGGTCGGGCGGCGGACGGTGCGGAAGCGCGAGGCGCAGTAGGACAAGGGAGGCTGGAGGCCGCGCCCCGGCCGGCTAGGGCTTTGCAGCGACGGACGCTTGTTCGGTCTGGACGTCGCGCACCCAGTGCCGGACGTCGGAAATGGTCATGTAGATCATGACCGAAGCGACCAGCGCGAGCGAGCCGATCTGCAGGCTGGCGACGATGTTGAGCGGCAGGGCCTGTCCGCGGATTCGCGCGATGGTCGCGAACAGCATCTGGCCGCCGTCGAGGATGGGAATCGGAAGCAGGTTGGCGATGGCCAGGCTTATGTTCACCGCCACGGTGATCATCAGCACCGTGGCCAACCCCGTCATGGCGGCGCTATGGAAAAGGCGCACGATGCCCACGGCCCCGGCTCCGGCATTGGCCAGACCCAAATCGGAGCGCGGATTGAGAATGCTGATCAGGAAGCGGAAGGTGGCCGCCACCTGGTCGCCCAATTGCACGAAGGGCGAGATGTGCACCAGGCTGACAGAGGCGGCCACGCCGAGGCCTGGGTCGAAGAGGGCCTTGGCCGATGAACGAGAGGGGAGGTAGAGAGTCAGCTCTTGGGCTTCCCGGCGGATAGTCACCGCCACCGGTTTGGCCCAATGCGATTCAAGATAGTCCTCCAGCACAGCCTCATTTCGGATGGGCGCCCCGTCGGCGGCGAGCAGCACATCGCCCTGCTTGAACCCCGCCTTGGCCGCGGGCGAATGGTCGTCCACTTTGTAGACATCGATCTCGTAGTCGGGCGAGATGCCCACTTTTCGCATCCGGTTGTCTCCGGCCAGCCGGGGATGGAGCGTGAGATTGAGGAGCCGGCCGTTGCGTTCGATCGTAAAAACGGTGCGCGGCTGCCCGTCGGGTCCGCGACCCGCGCTGGAGACGAGCGTTTGGAGCATTTCGTTCCAGTCCTTCACCGCGTGCCCGTCGATCGCGCGAACCACGTCGCCGATCCGCAAGCCCGCTTCCATGGCCGGGCTGGGCTGGTGGGAACCTTCGACCAGTTCGGGCGCGACGTACCCGATCTTGGTGGTCGCGACATCGGCGCTCTCCGGCTGGCCCGCGATCCAAAGAATCGTAGCCAGGACGAAAGCGAATAGGATGTTGAAGAACGCGCCCGCCGCGAAAACGATCATCTTGGAAGCGTAGCTGACAGGCGGGAGCTGCGCGGCATCGACCCGGCTCTTGCCCTCCAGCATCTCAATGTCCAACAACTGGGGAAGAAGGACGTATCCGCCGAGCGGCAGCCACGACAAGCGGTACTCAACCCCGTCGCGTCCGCGACGGGACCAGATGGCCGGCCCAAATCCGATTGAGAAGCGCTCCACGCGCAGGCCGCGCCGCCGCGCCGCCAGGAAGTGCCCCAATTCGTGAACGAAGATCGAACCGCCGAAAAAAAGCACGACGACGAAAGCAGCCCAGACGTTTGAAAGTAGGGAGTGAAGCAGCTCGGGCATCGCGGTCTCGGGAATGTGGAGTTTCTAGTGTAGCAGCCGGACCTGCGCGGCGGCGGTGCGGCGGGCCTCGTTATCGGCAGCCAGCGCCGAGGGCAGGTCGGGCGGGTCGGATGGGACGGAAAGAGCAAGAGTCTGCTGCACTACGGCGGAAATCGCAAGAAAGGGAATTTGGCCCTTCAGGAAGGCCTCGACGGCCACTTCGTTGGCCGCGTTGAATACGGCTGGAGCGGCGCCGCCGGCTTCCATGGCCTGGCGGGCGACGCGTATGAGGGGAAAGCGCTTTTCGTCCACCGGCCTGAATTCGAGCGCGCTCAAACGGCTTAGATCCAGGGGCGCCTCCACCCCCGCCGCCCGGATCGGATAGAGCAGGGCGTGCTGAATGGGGAACGTCATCGAAGGGGGGCAGAGCTGGGCCAGCATCCCGCCGTCGGCGAATTCCACGATGCCGTGCACGATGCTCTGGGGATGCATGACCGTTGCGCATTGATCGGGGCGCAGCCCGAAGAGCCATCGGGCCTCGATCAGTTCGAGCCCTTTGTTGGCCAGGGTGGCGGAGTCGATCGTGATCTTTGGCCCCATTGTCCAATTGGGGTGGCGCAGGGCGTCGGACGGTTGCGCGTGCTTCAGCCGCTCTTCCGGCCAGTCGCGAAAAGCTCCGCCGCTTGCGGTGAGAACGATCCGGCGCACGCCGGCTCCCGAATGCCCTTCCAGGCACTGGAAGATCGCATTGTGCTCGCTGTCCACCGGCAGGAGCTTCGCGCCGCGCGCGCGCGCTTCGGCCATGACGAATTTTCCGGCGAGAACCAGGATCTCCTTGCTCGCCAGCGCGAGTTCCTTGCCCGCGGCCAACGCGGCCAAGGCAGGCTCGAGGCCCGCGGTCCCGACGACGGCCACAAGGACGCTGTCGGCTTCGGGCAGTCCCGCCAGCTCGACCAGGCCGCTCAAGCCGCCGGCGATCTGCGTCCCCGCGGGAAAAGCGCCGGAGCGCCGCGCGGCGGCACAGGCGGCTTCTTCGAATACGCCGACGTGACGGACGCGAAATCGGGCCGCGATGGCGGCAAGCTTTTCCCACTGGGCGCGGGCCGCCACCGCCACGAGCTGGAGCTTGTCCGGGTGGGCGGCGATCACGCGCAGCGCGTTTTCGCCTATCGAGCCCGTGGCGCCGAGCAGGACGACCCGCTTCATCGGCCCGGGAACAAAAGAAAGTAACCGACCGGCGCGGCCAGGAGAATGCTGTCGCTCACGTCGAACACGCCGCCGATCCCGGGGATGGCGCCGCCCGAGTCCTTGATCTCGGCGTGGCGCTTGATGACCGACTCGACCAAATCCGACACGATTGCGACGATCGCGATCGGCGCGGCCAGGAGCGCGGCTCTTGCCGGGCTCAGAAACGAGCCGAGTTCGCGGCGGCCCAGCCAGGCGACCAGGGCGCCCACGATCATGGCCGCCGCCACGCCGCCAATGGCCCCTTCCCAGGTCTTTTTGGGGCTGATCTGCGGGGCCAGGAAATGCTTGCCAAAGGCCAGGCCCGAAAGGAAAGCGCCGCTGTCGCAGAATTTGGCCACAGCCACCACCCAGATGCAGAGCAGGATCCGGCCGTCCGCGCTCACGGTGTCGCCGGGCAGCGGGGTGGCGATGCGCACGAGGTATTGGAGCAGCAGGGCCACGTACACCAGGCCGAACACAGTCGAGACAAGGGCCGGCACGCGATGGGAGGCATCCCGTTCTCCGAGGATCCGAATCGCCAGGACGATAGTGGCCAGCGGCAGCAGGGCGTGGGAAGCCCAGCCGAAATGCGCCTCCAGCCAGGGCGCGGCCGTGATGAGCGCGCCGAAAAGCATGCCAAAACGCGCGAAGGGCGCGTTCCCGGCCGCGGTCAGGAGCCGGTAAAGCTCGCGCAGCGTGAGCACCGAAATCAGGGCGGCAAGCGCGACCGCGCCGGGCGTGCGGCAGAACCACAGCACCGCGAAGATGAACAGCCAAATGACGACGGTGCTGAAAATGCGCTTGGCCATCGAAGGGAAATTTTCAGCCCGCGGCCACGGCCGGCCCGATTTGCTCGCTGGTCAGGCCGTAGCGGCGTTCGCGGCGGACGTACTCCGCGATGGCGGCGGCCAGGTCCGCCTTTGTGAAATCGGGCCAGAGCACCGGCGTAAAAATGAACTCCGCATAGGCGGCCTGCAGCAGAAGGAAATTGCTGATGCGGGTCTCTCCGGAGGTGCGGATCACGAGGTCCGGATCGGGCATGCCGGATGTGTCGAGATAACGGCTGAACGTCTCCCAGGAGCGGTCATTGAGCTTCTCGCGTCCCGCCGCGACCGCGGCGGCGTACGCGCGAGCCGCATCGACCGTTTCGGTGCGCGCTCCGTAGTTGAGCGCCAAAACCAGCGTGTAGTCGGTGAAGGTCTCGGTCGCCGCGACCGCCGCCGCCAGGACCTTGCGCACGCCGGCCGGCAGTTCGTCCGTGCGTCCAATGGTGCGAAGCCGCACCCGGTCGCGCACGAAGGTGTCGAGCTCCTTCTTGAGGTAGCGCTCCAGGAGGCCCATCAGCGCCCCGACTTCGTCCCGGGGCCTCTTCCAGTTTTCGACGGAAAACGCGTAAAGGGTGAGCATGCGCACGCCCAGATCGCGCGCGGCATAAGTCACCGTGCGCACCGTTTCGACACCCCGGCGGTGCCCCGCGATCCGCGGCAGGCCGCGCTGCTTTGCCCAGCGGCCGTTGCCATCCATGATGATGGCGACGTGGGCGGGCGGGGGTGGCGGCTTGGGCGTCATCGAAACGACGAGTTAGCGCGGGCGCCCCGCGAGTGGCAAGTGCGGGTTGACGGGAAACCCGAAGCGGCCAGCTTGTCGCCATGAGCAAGCCCTTGGAAACGGCCGAGATCACGGCCGCGCTGGCCGATCTGCCCGGGTGGAAGTTGGAAGCGAACGCACTGGTCAAATCTCTCAGGTTCGGAAGCTTCAAGGAAGCGGTGT
>DAISJK010000027.1:0-7205 GCA_036821505.1 Opitutaceae bacterium | reverse complement strand
GAGGAGAGGCGTGTTGTCGTGCGGCGCCTTCGCCCCGACCGCGGCGGCGGCGCTCCACATCTCGCGGCGGAGTTCCGCGTTCTCCAGATAGATCATGAACGGCTCCAGCGAGGGGGCTTGAAGGGTGAATCGCCAGCCCGAGTCGCGCCCGCGGCTCTGCGCGTCGCGGCGGGCGGCGGCACGCGCGTGCTCGGGGAGCCCGGCGAGCCGGCTCTCGTCATCGACCACGAGTTCCCATTCGTTAGTAGCATCGAGCACGTGCTCGGAATACTGCTGCGTCAGTTGCGCAAGCTCGGTTTGAAGGGACTCCAACCGCGCGCGTTCGGCTGGTGGCAAGTCCGCCCCAGCCTGCCGAAAGTCCGCCGCTGTTTCGTCCAGAAACCTTCGGTGGATACCCTGTAATCGGGCCGCATCGGCCGATCCGGCGAATGACTTCAGCCTGCTCCAAAGTCCGGCATTGAGTGGAATGCGGGCATAAAAAGCCGAGACCTTCGGCAGCATCGCGTTGTGGGCATTCCGCAGCGCGGGCGAATCAGCCACCGATTGGAGATGCGCGACCTTGCCCCAGGCCGTCCTTAGCTCCTCGGTGGCGCTCTCCAGCGCGAGAAAAGTGTTCTTGTAGGTCAGCCCGGTTTCCCGCGCGACGATCGCGTCCACCGCGCCCTGCGCCCGGGACAATGCGGTCTCGATAGCAGGCTCGATCTGATCGGGCGTCAGACGCGACCAGGGGATTTCAAATGAATGATCGAGGAATGGATTTTCCGGCATCGCATCTCATCCCTACCCTTTTGCCGCCTCAAAACGATAAAATATCCAAGTTGCCTTGACGCCTGAAGATGCCGCGTGGCGCGCCTCGTAGTCGCGGAGCAGGCGCCGCAGCCGGCCCGCCGGCATATGGCGCACAGGCGCGGCGCCGGTGGAATGCAGCGATCGCAGGAGCGCGTGGGCCGAAGGATAGGTTAAGACCCTGCGTTCGCTTTCGTCACGCAAGAGATTGAAACCGGAAGCCTTGAGCAGCGACCGCCACTGTTTCACGCTCCGCCATTGAAGAGGCTCCTTGCCCGTCAGGGCGCCCCACTCCCCCAGACTGCCGGACAGAAACAGACCCGCCAGAATCCGTCCCCCTGCCGCAAGCTGCTCGTGCCAGGCGGCGAACACGGCGGCCGGATCCGCCGCCCACTGGAGCATGCTGCTGGAAAAGATCCAGTCCCAGGGACCTCCGATCGGCGTTTCCGCCGCCATTCGCCGCCAGCAGACCTCGGGTAGCTCCGCCTTTCCCGCGGCGCACATTGCGGGCGAAGCGTCAGTCGCCGTCAGCTCTCCGCTCCACGGCAAAATAAACCGTGTAAAAACTCCGGGACCCGCGCCCATTTCCAGAGCACGCGCCGCGCGCTCCTCGGGCAGCCACTGTGCGAGCCAGCGAGCGAGCGCGGCCTGCACCTTTGCGTTCGCAAGGTACGTCTGGGCCGCGCGATCGAAACCCGCAGCGACAGGATCCGAGGTTATTGCGGGCCTCATTCGGCAATCTCCTTCGCAAACGCGCGAATCAGGGCCGCCGGATGATGAGTCGCCCCTGCAATCGGCGTTATTCCAGGTGCTAGCGCGCATAGCTGGCCGGCATCGAGGAGTGGATCTTCTGCCCCACACCACGCCCGCCAGCCGGCCGGCAACGGCGGCTCGACTCGGATGGTTTCGAGCTGTTCGAGCCCCCACTCCAAGACCGATGTCAGGTGGAGCGCGTCCGGACAAGCGCGTTGGGGACAACGCGCTCCACCTTGAGGCAAGTCCAAACCAGCACGCGCGTAAAAGTCGGCCAGCGCCGCAGTCGGATTCCGCCGCAGATTGCGCGCGAGCTGGCGCAATTGCGCCCTGGGAATTCGCCCGCCGAGGTTGGCCTCGGCCGGAAAAGCGAAGATCGGCGCAAGCAGGGCCACACGAGCCGTGGGCCGCGGGAAAGTCCGCAGCAAAAGCAGCGATCCGAGGGAATAGCCTGCGATCCAGTCGAAAGGCCCGGCCTCGTTTAAACGCCTCATCGAATCCGCTGCCGATTCGAAAAATACGTGTTCAGCAGCCGGGAACGCGCCGCGGGCGAACGACGCGAACCATTCTTCAGGCACCGCCCAGCCCAATAGCCATCCGATCCTCATCGCTTGTCCCTCCATTGCGCCAGGGCGCCAATGACTCGCTCCTGCTCTTCGGCTCCAAATGTGCGCTTGAGCGAAATGCGCAATCGGCTGGTGCCAGCCGGCACAGTGGGTGGACGCACGGCCGCGACACGGATGCCCGCGGCACTTAGGTGCGCGGATGCGGAAAGCGCGGCCTCCTCGCCGTCCAATCGCACCGGCACCACGGGCGAATCTCCATCCGGGGCCGACCAGCCCGCCGTCCGCAGCGCGGAGCGAAACGAACGGGACTGTGCGTGCCACCTTGGCTGCTCGGGAGCGAGTTCGCGCACGCGCACGATCGCCGCCGCAGCCGCGGCGGCATTGGCCGGAGGCAGCGCGGTGGAATAGATAAACTCTCCCGCGAAATTCGTGAGATAGTCCCGCACCGCCTCATCGCGAAACAGGGTGTAGGCGCCCCCGGAGGCGAGCGTTTTGCCAAGCGTTCCCACGAGGACATCCACGGCATCAACGATGCCGGCCGCGCGTGCGAGCCCCGCTCCCTCCGGCCCGTACCAGCCCAGCGCATGCGCTTCGTCCAGGATGAGGCAAAAACCGTGGCGGCGCTTGAGCGCAACCAAACGCGCGAGATCGGGATAGTCGCCGTCCATGCTGAATACGCTTTCGGTGACAACAAAGAGAAGGTGGAGCGCGTTGTCCTTGCCCTCCGAAGCCTCGGCGAAGGCGGGGCCAACGCGCTTATCTGGACTTTCTTCCAGCCATGCTTCCAACCGGTCCAGATCCAGATGCGGATAGCGGCGCAGGCTCGCTCCGCTTCGCAGCAGTCCCGCGATCATGCTATTATGGATCAGGCGGTCTGCGAACGCCCGGTCGCCTTCCCTAGGCAGATTCCCGAGCACGGCGGCGTTCGCCGTGTATCCGCTGTTCCATATCAGCCCATGGGGGAGCCCATGCCATGCGCAGAGATCCGCCGTCAGCCGCTCGTGTTCTTCCCGCCAGCCGGTGATGAGCGGCGAGGCGGAGGACGATGTGCGGACGCGCGCAGCAGCAGCAGCAGCCTCGCCCACCGCCGGATCGCGGGCCAGGTCGAGATAGTCGTTGTCCGCCAGATTTAGCTCGCCTGGCGCGGACGCGGTAACGCGCACCCGTCTTCTGAGCGCAAGCCGGTCCCGCTCGGCCAAGGCCTCGCGGCAGCGGTCGATGAAAGGCATCGCGAATTCCCGGACCACTCGCTCACGCTCGCAGCCACGATGCTCGTCCTTGTAGTTGCGATGCTCGTCCTTGTGACTGCGATGCTTGTCCTTGTGGCTGCGAGCGTGAGCGAGTGGTGGTCCGGCGTCTTGTTTCAATTTTGCCAGCAGACCGGCCGGATCATCCGGCAACTCCGCGCCTTGCCCCTGCTCTGCCCAGATCGGCACGCCGCAGGCGAGCAGGCCCGAGCGAGTCGAGGCGGCAACTACGCGATCAACCGGCGCGAAGGCATTGAGCCAGAGCCCGGCGCGCAGGCCCGCTTGAGCGGCATGCGCGTGCGCCAATCGCCCCTGGTTGATCGCGCCCAGACGGTCCGGCACCACGATCACGACCGCATCGGCGCCCGCGGCCGCCGCAAAATCGGCCCAATCGCGACCGTTACCGTCAATCGGAGTCGCTATTCCTCCAGCGCCTTCGCAAATCCGCCAGTCGCAATTCGGCAGCGCGTCCAATTTTTCCAGAATGATTTCCAGCGACAATGCGCCGCCGGCCGCATTCGCGGCGGCCACCGGCGCCAGAGGCTCCGGAAAAGAAACCAACGTGAATGCCTGAACGCCGCCGCCGGCCATTTCGCGGGCTAGAGCGGCATCCCCTCCCGCGCCCGTCTCGAGCACTTTCACGATCTGCACCCGCCCGCCATCCGCGCTCAAAACTCGAGCAAGGGCCCCGACGACGCGCGTCTTGCCGACGCCGGTATCCGAGCCGGTTACGACGACCGTTCGCATGCCCCAAGGGGATGCATCCCCAGCCGGGCGAGCAGCTGCAGGTCTTCCGAGCGTTCGGGGTTGGGCGTCGTCAGCAGCTTTTCTCCGAGGAAGATGCTGTTCGCGCCGGCGACAAAGCAGAGGGCCTGCAACTCTTCGCTCATGGCGGTGCGGCCTGCGGACAAGCGCACCATCGCCCGAGGCATAAGGATGCGCGCGGTTGCGATGATCCGCACAAACTCAAAGGGCTCGATCGGTGTCCGCTCCGCCAGCGGGGTGCCCTCCACGGGCACCAGCGCGTTGATCGGAACGGAATCGGGCTGGGGATCGAGGCTCGCAAGCTCGCACAGAAGTTTCAGCCGGTCGTCCACGCTTTCGCCCATGCCGAGGATTCCGCCGCAGCAGACCTCGAGCCCCGCCGATCGCACGGCTGCGAGCGTCGCCAATCGGTCGTCGTAAGTGCGCGTGCTGATGATTTCAGGATAGTATTCGCGCGAAGTATCGAGGTTGTGGTTGTAAACCGTGCAGCCCGCATCTTTGAGCCGGCGGCCCTGAGCCTCGGTCACCATTCCGAGCGTGCAGCAGACCTCGAGCCCGAGGTCCGACACGCCCCGGACGGCCTCGAGCACTGAGTCAAATTGGGGGCCGTCGCGCACTTCCCGCCAAGCTGCGCCCATGCAGAAGCGCGAGGCGCCCCCGGCCCGCGCTGCGCGCGCCGCGGCCACCACGTCGGCCGCATCCATGAGCGATTCGGCCTGCAACCCGGTATCGTAGTGGGCCGACTGCGGGCAGTATTTGCAGTCCTCCGGACAGCGGCCGGTCTTGATCGACTGGAGCGTGCAAAGCTGCACGGCCGCCGGATCGTGGTAGCGGCGCTGGGCCTCCTGAGCCCGAAAAATCAATTCGGGCAGGGGCAATTCGTAGATCTGGCGGACGTGGGATAGGTCGAGTGCGGGCATGGGATTAGTCGGTGGGCGGGATGTCGTCGATCGCGCGGGCGGTGCGCCGCACGAGTTCGCGCAGTTCGTGCTCCGAAAGGCAGAGCGGAGGCACGAGAAGAAGCGAGTCTCCGAGCGGGCGCAGAATGAGTCCATGATCGCGCGCCCGCAGGCAGACGCTTAAGGGGTCAGGTCTCGGAAATTGCGGTGACGCAGCGTCACCGCAATTTCCGAGACCTGACCCCTTCAATTCGATCGCCGCGGCGAACCCGCGCTGGCGGATTTCGCGCACGCGCGGGTGGCTGGAGAAAACAGCGTCAAGCTCGCGTCCAAAAAAAGTGATGCGGTCGCGCAGAACACCATCCTCGATCAAGGGGCGGAGCTTGCGGATATTTTCGAGCGCGACGGCCGCGGCCAGCGGATTGCCGGCGAACGTGTGGCCGTGATAGAAAGCCCGTCTGCTCGAGGCCGATCCCAAAAAAGCGGCAAAGATTTCTTCGCTGGCGAGCGTGGCCGCGAGCGGCAGATAGCCGCCGGTCAGGCCCTTGGCCAGACAGAGGAAATCGGGCGTCACGCCTTCCTCCGTGCAAACCATCATCGAGCCAAGCCGGCCGAACGCGACAAAGACCTCGTCGAGGATCAGGTGCACCCCATATTCGCGGCACAGCCGCGACACGGCCGGCACGAAACCCGGCGGCTGCAGGCGCATGCCCGCCGCCCCCTGCACGGAGGGCTCGATCACGACGCATGCCGTGCGATCCGCCTGCTCCTCCAGCAGAGCGCGCAGGGCGGCCAGGCTGGCTTCTGCCTCCGCCAAGCGCACGCTGCCGGCCCATTCCTGGCAGCGGGGCGCGGGAAAGTGAGCCGCCGGGAAAAACCAGGGGCGGAAGCGTTCGTGGAAAAAACCGCTGTCGCCGGCCGCCATCGCGCCGAACGTGTCGCCATGGTAACCTCCGGCCATCCCGATGACGCCGCGCTTTTCCGATCGGCCCGTGAGCTGCCAGTACTGGAATGAAAGCTTGAGCGCCGCTTCAACCGCGCCAGCCCCATTGTCGCTGAAGAAGACGCGGCCGAGGCCCGGCGGCGCAAGGCGGGCGAGTTCGGCAGCGAGCTCGGCGGCCGGCGGGTGGGTCAGCCCCAGCAAGGTGGTGTGGGCGGCCAGGTCGAGCTGGCGTCGCAGAGCCTCGTTAAGATCATGATCGTTGTGACCATGGACGTTCGTCCAGATCGAAGCGTTGCCGTCAAGATAGGTCCGGCCCTCGGTGTCCGTGACCCAGCCCCCGCGGCCCGAGACAATGGCCAGAGGCGGCAAGGCCAGATATTCCTGCATCTGGGTGAATGGATGCCAGACATGCCGGCGATCGTCGGCATGGGCGCGAGCGCCCGAGGCGGGCCGGGCATCTTCCAATTCGGCTGGCACGGCGCGGCCCAGCCTCGCCGCACCCGTACCCAAGACAAGCCTTATGTTAAGGCTGTAGGCCAATATACCTTAACAGTCACCCACCCACTCGCTCACGCTCGCAGCCACGCTCACGCTCGCAATCACGTACTCACTCGCGGCCACGTACTCACTCTTTGTCGCCATCGTCCCCGATAGCCTCCACCGGGCAGCCCTCAAGGGCCTCCATGCAAAGCGCGATGTCCTCCGGCGTCTCCGGCTGCTTATGGACAAAGGAATATCCCCCATCGTCATTTCGGGTGAAAAATCCGGGCGCGGTCTCGCGGCACAGGTCGCAATCGATGCACTGCTGGTCGACGTAGAACTTGCCGGCCACGTTGGTGGGCCACTTGTCAGTTTTGTTGGCCATGTCGTAGGTAAGGGGTTAAACAAGCTGCCGGTCGGCCCCTCTGTCAAGCGGCGAGGGCCTGCCGAGATTTCGCTAATCGCGAATTGAGTTTTGTCCGGATACCCGTAAACCCTGACTTAATGCTTTACGACCGCCCGTACATGCGCGAGCCGGCGCCGGAACGCGCGTCTCCGCTGGCTTGGCTCATTGGGGCCATGATCGGAGGGTTTGCGCTCCAAATGGCGCTGACGCGGTGGTTCGGCGCCGCGGGTACAGGTGTCGTCGAACGGCTCGAGCTGACGGTGCACGGGCTTCTGACCTGGCACCTGTGGACGCTGCTCACCTACGGCTTTTTCTACAGCATCGACAACCCGGCATCCATCATTCTGCAGATCGCCATCA
>DAISJK010000026.1:0-7410 GCA_036821505.1 Opitutaceae bacterium | reverse complement strand
GGTCAGCTCCAAGCCCTCGGAAGCCCCCGCGGTCAATTCCTCTCCCTCTGACGATCCCGTCGCGGACCTGGTGGGCATCGTGTCCTGAGCGAACCCAAATCCGTGAATCAATTCCTCAAAGTCGCCGCCGTTGCCGCGGTATTCGCCGTCATCTTCGCGTCGGGCGCCGTGATTGGCGGAGTCGTGATGGTGCATGTCGCCAGAGGACGCTTCGAGCACTTCCAATATCAGCGGGATCGGCTGGAAGAGCAGCAGCATGAAATGGAGCAGCAAAAGCGGGAGATCGAGCAGCAACAGTTCAGGCAGATGATCGGCGCGCTGCGCCAGCAACTGCAGCAGATGCAAATGCAGCGCCAGCAGCGGGGGCTGCCCACGCCCGAGCAATTCGGACCCCAGCTGATGCAGCGCTTCATCAAGCAGATTGGGCCGACGCCCGAGCAGCGCGACCAGATCCGCCCCATGGTCAACCAGGCGGCCGAGGCGCTGCGCCGGTTGCGCCGCGACACGACCCACAGCAGCGAGATGATCCTGGAGCACCTGCAGGACCAGATAGCCGTCGTGCTCACGCCGGAGCAACGCGACCGCTTCGAGGACATGATCCAGAGATGGCGCGATGCCTTCCAGAGATACAATCTCCAGCAGCAACAGCGTCAGGCCCAGCAGCGCCTGATGGAGCAGCAGCAAATGCAGCGCCAGCAGCAGTGGCGGCAGCAACAGCAACAGCAGCAGCAAAGCCCTCCGCCCGTAGACCAGGTCAATCCCTCTGCGGCGCCCTCCCAGCCGTCACCCCCCAGCCCGCCCCAGCAGCCGGGGCAGTAGGGTAGGGAATTCTTGTTGCGCGCGGCCCATTCAGGGGCATGGTTCGCCTCGGCCAGGTGCCATGCATGGGCAGGCGCGCGAACTCCGCCAGGGCCGGAAGGCAGCAACGGCAACGACGTTCTCCCAGTGCCGTGGAGTGCCTGGCCACCTTTTCTTTTTGCCCTCCTCGTACCAGGTCATTGCCCGAAAGTGGCGTCCGCAGAAGTTTGACGATGTCGTCGGCCAGGAACACGTCGTCCGGACACTGAAAAACGCGATTGGGCGCAACCGGATCGCCCACGCTTATCTTTTTGTCGGGCCACGCGGCACGGGCAAGACTTCCCTTGCGCGCATTTTCGCCAAGGCGCTCAATTGCTCGGGCGGACCCAAGGCCGACTTCCCGCCGGACGATCCGGCGGTTCTGGCCATCGCCGACGGCAGCTATCTCGACGTGATCGAGATCGACGGCGCCTCCAATAACAGCGTCGAGGAGGTGCGCAACTTGCGCGAGACGGTGCAGTACGCGCCCGCCCAGGGACGGTTCAAGGTCTACATCATCGACGAAGTGCACATGCTCTCGACCCAGGCGTTCAACGCGCTGCTCAAGACCCTGGAAGAGCCCCCGGCGCACGTGAAGTTCGTCTTCGCCACGACCGAGGCGCAAAAGCTGCCGGCGACCATCCTTTCGCGCTGCCAGCGCTTCGACCTGAAGCCCCTTTCGTCCGACCTCATCGTCGAGCGGCTCCGGCGGATCGCCAAAGACGAAAAGATCGGGGTTTCAGACGCTGCCCTGTCCTGCATCGCGCGCCTGGCCGACGGGGGCATGCGCGATGCCCAATCGATATTCGAGCAAATGATCGCTTTCTGCGGCGCGGAGATTTCCGAGCCCGACGTGCTCGACGTCTACGGTCTTGTGGGCGAGGAGAAGATCGCGGAGCTGGCGGGCGCGCTCGCCGCGGGAGATCATAAGAAGATTATCGCTCTGATTGACGAATGCGATGCCGCGGGACGGGATTTGGTCCGGCTGCTCAACGACCTTCAAGGGGTCGTGCGCGGCGCCCTGCTCGACGCCATCGCCAAGGACGGACGCAGCGACCGGCTGGGCGGGATACCGCTGACCACCGAGCAGATCACCCGGCTCCTCGACGGTCTGCGCGAAGGCGAGGGGGCCGTGAAGCTCGGCCTGGCCGAGCGCGTCAATTTTGAGGTCGCGCTGCTCAAGGCCGTCGAGGCCAGCCGCGCGCGGGCGATCGATAGCCTGATCAAGGAATTGGCGGCGCTGGCCGAGGAGCCGGCTGGCGAAGAGGAAAAAAAAAAGATCGCCTGAGCCTGCTTGAGAGCCGGTTGGGCGGAACCAACGGCGCCGATGCCGTCCCGCCGAAGCCCGCTTCCGCGAACGAGCCGGCTCCGGCCGGCTCCGGCCCGCCGATGCCGTCCCTCGACTCGTTTGTTCAGCGCATTCCCGCGGAGGTCCGCTCCGCGCTGGAAGAGCATTTCCACGCTAAGTTCACCTCTGTCCGGCGGGTGCCCAAAAGCGTCAAACTTTCGTCACCGTGATCCGGTCGATTTCCGCGCCGAATTGGTCGATTTGGCGCAGGACGACGCTGTCGCGGTCCAGATCGAATAGGGTGAACGAGTGGCGATCGGCAACCATTTGCGTGGCGTAAGGTGTCAGCTTGTCCTCGGCGAGGAGCCAGCGCTTGGGATTGCCGGTGTACTCTTCGTCGTAGAGGTGCTTTCCACCCGCTCCGGTCACGATATAGATGACGCCCTTGGGCTTCGTGCGGGTGACGCCGTCAAATTCGGTATCAAGCGTAATCTTGCCTGGAGTCAGCCTGTTCGTCGTGTTCCGGGTCTTCGCACGTGAAAGATTATCGGGGACGAAGGTGAGCGGAACCGTGCGCTGGTAATTGTGCTCGTGGCCTCCCAGGACAAAATCCACGCCGAGCCGCTCGAAAAGCGGGCACAGCGCCCGCATATGCTGTTCGTGATAGTGGTTCGCGCCGACGTTGAAAGGCGGGTGGTGGAAAACCGCGAACTTCCAGCGCGCGTCCGTGGCCGACATATCCGCTTCGATCCACTTCGCCAGCGCAGGGTCCGTCGGATCGACGTAGATATTGGAGTCCATGCAGATGAAATGCGCGTCGCCGTAGTCGTAGGAGTAGTTCGCCATCTGCGGGAAACGGTCTCCCGCGCAGGCGACGAAATCGGCTAGCGCGTCCCCTCCGCGCGTCGGGGTCTGGAAGGAGGGAGCGCGCGGTCCGTTGAGCGGAAAATAAAAATTGGTGTAGTAGCCGAGCGAATCGGGGTCGGCGTCAAAATCGGCGCAGGGGTGCCGGGTGTAAGGGTCCTTCGCCGCCACGTCGTGATTTGCGATCACGCTGTAAAACGGGATCGAGCGCAGCAAGGGGGCTCCGACGTCGGGGCTGGCGGAATCGGCGTTGTAAACCGGGAAAAAATGCCGGGTGTATTCGTTGTCCAGCCCCGACTCATACACGTTGTCGCCGACATTCATGATGAAGTCCGGATGTGCGCGATAGGCGTGGAAAGCGACGGCCCTTTCTCCAGGCTCGCCGAAGGAGTTGTCCCCGAACGCCGCAAATCGGATCATCCGGCCCCGGGGCTGCCGTGTGGTGAAATAACCTTCCGCGATCGGGCGGGACCCGCACGTCACCCGGTAGTTGTATTCGGTTCCGAGTTCGAGCCCGCTCAGCACGCAGACGTAGTTGATGATGCCATCGACCTCCCACTTGCCCATGTAGGTGCGGGTGGCGCGGCTGATCGCGCCTTTGCGATCGAACCGGCCGGTGCGCCCGAAAGCCACCGCGAAATCGGCGTCGGTCGTTCCGGTCTGCCAGGCCAGACGCACGGTTTCCGCGCCCGGGAGCAGCTTTCCTTCGGGTCCCGGCTGAATGTAGGGCATCGCGGTAAACACCGGGGGAGCCGGCTCCATCGCGCCCGCGGCAAGGAGGCTCCTGCGAAGCGGAGAAGCGGCGAGAAGCGTGAGCCCTCCGGCGGAGCGCAAAAAATGGCGGCGCGTGAACGTGGGCATGCCCCAATCGATAGCGGCGCCCTTTCCCGTTGCCGATAAAAAAGCCGGCCCCGTTTGAGGAGGCCGGCTTAATGCTTGAGATCGGCTGAGTTCGGTCGCCCGGCTCAAACGTCGTAATACATGAAGAACTCGTACGGATGCGGGCGGATGCGCACCGCATCGTATTCGCCCTTCTTCATCTCGATATAGGTGTCCAGGAAGTCCTGGGTGAAGACTCCGCCCTTGAGCAGGAAGTCGTGATCTTTTTCCAGCGCTTCGATCGCGCCCTTGAGCGAATCCGGAACGGTCGGCACCTTCGCCTTTTCCTCGGGCGACAGCTCGTAGAGATTCTTTTCGAGCGGCGCGCCCGGGTGAATCTTGTTCAAGACGCCGTCGAGGCCCGCCATCAGCATGGCCGAGTTGGCCAGGTACGGATTTGCGGCCGGATCGGGCGTGCGGTACTCGATGCGCTTGGCCTTCGGGCTCGGGCTGTAGGTCGGGATGCGGATCGAGGCCGAGCGATTGCGCGCGGAGTAGGCGAGGTTGACGGGGGCCTCGAAGCCGGGCACCAGCCGCTTGTACGAATTGTTCGTCGGATTGCAGATCGCGCACAAGGCAGGGGCGTGCTTGAGGATGCCCCCGATGTAGTGGAGCGCCATTTCGCTCAGGCCCGCGTAGCCGGTGCCGAAGAAGAGCGGCTTGCCGTCCTTCCACAACGACTGGTGGGTGTGCATGCCGGAGCCATTGTCGCCGAAGAGAGGCTTCGGCATGAAGGTGGCCGTCTTGCCATACTTGTACGCGACGTTCTTCACGACGTACTTGTACAGGCTCATCTTGTCCGAAGTCTTGAGCATGCTGTCGAAGACGATGTCGATTTCCGCCTGGCCCGCGGTCGCCACTTCGTGGTGCTCGCGCTCGATCGGAATCCCGAGCGAGATCATCGTCAGGATCATTTCGTTGCGGATGTCGATCAGCTTGTCGGTCGGGGCGACGGGGAAGTAACCCTCCTTGTGGCGGATCTTGTATCCCAGGTTGGCCGAGCCGTTCTCTTCCTTTTCCTTGCCGCGATTCCAGATGCCCTCGATCGAGTCGACCTTGTAGAAGGTGCCGTTCGACTGGGAATCGTAGGAAACGCTGTCGAAGATGAAAAATTCAGCCTCGGGCCCGAAATACGCCGTATCGGCGAGACCGGTGCTCTTGAGGTACGCCTCGGCCTTCTTCGCTATCACGCGCGGATCGCGCTCATACGGCTCCTTGGTAAGCGGGTCGAAAACGTCGCAGGAAATGGAGAGCGTCGTGTTCGCGGCGAAAGGATCGATGAACGCGGTGGCCGGGTCCGGGAAAACGAGCATGTCCGAGGAGTTGATCGCCTTCCAGCCGCGGATGGATGAGCCGTCGAAACCCAGTCCTTCCGTAAAAACGGATTCTTTGAGCTCGGAGACCGGAACGGCGAAGTGCTGCCAGGTTCCTAGGATGTCGCAGAGTTTGATGTCGACGATCTTGACGTCTTTTTCCTTCGCGAGGCTGATTACTTCTTTCGGTGTCATAAGCTGTGTTGGCTGACTGGATTTTGGGTTGATTGATTCTTTAGGCGAAAGCGGCCCCTTGGGTCATTCGATAGAGGGGAAGTTTCGATGGCCTAACAGCACGTCCGATGCCAATCAAAATCGGATTTTAATGAAATTTTAACACCCCACTAATCACTTCAGCAGCATATCCTTCACGGTCTTGCCCGCCGGAATCATCGGCAGCACATGCTCCGTGTAGGGCACGATCACGTCGAGGACGAAGGGTCCGTCGAAGTCCAGCATTTCCTGGATCGCCGCGCGAAGCTCGCTGCGCTTGATCACGCGGCGGCCCTTCACGTTGAAGCCGTCGGCGATCTTCACGAAATCGGGATAAAGGCCGGCGGGATTGTCGGGGCTGCCGACGTTGGACTCGTCGCCGAGGATCGTATTGCCGCGCACGCTGCCATAGAAACGGTCCTCCCATTGCACCACCATGCCGAGGTGCTGGTTATTGAGGATCATCGCCTTGGCCGCGATCTTTTCGATGTGCGCCGTGGCCAGCTCTTGGACGTTCATGACGAACGAGCCGTCGCCATCGATGTCGATCACCTGCCGGTCGGGGCAGGCGACCTTGGCCCCGAGCGCCGCGGGATAGCCGAAGCCCATGGCGCCTAGCCCGAGCGAGCTCAGGAAGCGCCGCGGTTCGTTGAATCGATAGAACTGCGCGGCCCACATCTGGTGCTGGCCGACGCCGGTCGTGATGATGGCCTCGCCCTTCGTAAGCTCGTGCAGCACTTCGACCGCCTCCTGGGGCGTGATGTGCTTGCTCTTGCGGTCGTACGTGAACGGCGATTCGCGCTTCCAGGTCGCGATCTGGTCATGCCAGGCCCGCGTGTCCGGAGGCGCGAATTTGGCCGCGGCGATCAGCTCGTTGAGGCGGCCGAGCGCGTACTTGACGTCGCTTGTGACCGGCAGCTGCACCCGCTTGTTCTTGTTGTGCTCGGAGGCGTCGATGTCCACGTGCACGATCTTCGCGCGGGCGGCGAACTTGCCCGCATCGCCGGTGATGCGATCGTCGAAACGCGCGGCAAAACAGAGCAGAAGGTCGCATTGGTCCACGGCCCAATTGCCGTAGGCCGTGCCGTGCATGCCGAACCACTGCATCGAGAGGGGATGGGATTCCGGGAAAGCGCCTACCCCCATCAGGGTCGTGGCGACCGGAATGTTGGTTTTCTCGGCAAAGTCCCTCAGCTCGCGGTGAGCCCCGGACGAAATGACGCCCCCGCCCGCGTAGATCACGGGCTTCTT
Organism: Opitutaceae bacterium; assembly: GCA_036821505.1. Classification (GTDB taxonomy): domain Bacteria; phylum Verrucomicrobiota; class Verrucomicrobiia; order Opitutales; family Opitutaceae; genus Palsa-1447. The sequence continues at coordinate 765 of DAISJK010000026.1, read as the reverse complement.
CGACTCCGCTATCCAACCCAGGATCTGCTTCAACTGCGCGTCGTCCGCGCAGTGCTCCAAGCCGATGTAGGGATTGCGGAATTCCGTCGTCGCGGGGTAGACGGGCTGGAATTTGGCCTGTTGAACGTCCTTGGGAATGTCGATCACCACCGGGCCGGGCCGGCCGCTGCGCGCGAGCATGAACGCTTCCTTGAAGATCCGCGGCAGCTCGCTCACGTCGAGAATGAGGTAGGAGTGCTTCACGATCGGCAGCGTGAGCCCGAAAAAATCCGTCTCCTGAAAGGCGCTCTTGCCGATGAACTGCTGCTTGACCTGCCCCGTGATGGACACGAGGGGAATCGAGTCCATGTAGGCGTCCGCGATGGCCGAGACCAAATTCGTCGCGCCGGGGCCGCTGGTGGCCATGCACACGCCCACTTTGCCGGTGGCCCGGGCATAACCTTCGGCCGCGAACGATCCGCCCTGTTCGTGGCGCGGCAGGATCACCCGAATCTTGTCGGTGCGGGCCAAAGCCTGATGCAGTTCCTGCGAAGCGCCACCCGGGTAGGCAAAAATCACATCCACGCCTTCTCGGATCAGGCATTGGACGACCGCGTCTGCGCCATTCATTTCGGGACCGATCTCGGTCTTGGGAAACGGAGCAGATGTAGGGCTGATTTTTGCTGGTTTCATGGCGGGAAAAGCTGGATATCAAAAACCACCGATGGCACGATAGGCAAGCCCCTCTTGTTGAGGCGGCTGCAACTCGCCGATTGACCACTGCCG
>DAISJK010000025.1:0-7425 GCA_036821505.1 Opitutaceae bacterium | reverse complement strand
ACGGCTCGGGCCGCGAAAAAATCTACCTCGTGGCCAAGTCGGCCCGGATCATCGATGCCGTGATGACCGCGATCGACGCGCAACTTGGGCGGCTCGGGTTCTCTGAAAAAATCACGCGGGTCCTGAATGACGGATTTCTCGCGATCGAAGCGCGCACTCAGGCGCAGGCCGCGGCCGTGGCGAATGCCGTGGCGCCCGAGCACCTGCAGCTCCTGGTGAAAAGTTCCGCGGTCGTCGGGCTTGTCCGCGCGGTCACGACCGCCGGTGCGATCATGATCGGCAACGACACGCCGACTGCTCTTGGAGACTTTGTCGCCGGTCCGAGCCATGTCCTTCCCACCGGTGGCTCGGGACGCTTCTCCAGCGGATTGCGCGTGGCCGATTTCCTCCGGCGCACCAGCATCGTCCGCTACGACCACGCCTCCGTCCGCCGCGCCGCTCCCCTTGTCGCCGCCTTTGCCGCCATGGAGCGCCTCGCAGCCCACGGCCGCTCGGTCCAGATCCGGACCGAGTAGGAAGTAGCCGAATTCGTAAGAATTTGGCGGTGGAGCGCGTTGTCCCCAACGCGCTTCACCACTCGCTCACGCTCGCAGCCACACGCATCGCTCCTCGTGCCTGCGAGCGTAAAGGTGCCTGCGAGCGTAAAGGTGCCTGCGAGCGTAAAGGTGGCTGCGAGCGTGAGCGAGTGGTCCGATGGCCGCCCTTGCTATTATCCCAGGGTGACCCACGCCGATCGCATCCGTACTTTAGTCATACGGAAAAACTTCTGCTTGACAGAAGTATCCTCATGATCAAGGCTTTTGCCGACGACGCCACTCGGGACGTCTTTGAGGGACATGCTGCGCCATCGCTCTCCCCGCACATCCTTTCAGCCGCCCGCCGCAAGCTACGCTATCTCGACGCCGCCGTTTCTCTTAATGACCTAAGAATTCCGCCAGGAAACAAACTTCACCCTCTGCTTCACGACCGCATCGGACAGCACGCTATTTGGATCAACGACCCATACCGCCTGTGTTTCCATTGGACTCAGGACGGTGTCCACGCCGTGCAAATCGCCGACTACCATTAACTCAATCCGATAGCCATGAGCACCAGAACAGGCCGGCGTTTGCCCAATGTTCATCCGGGAGAAGTCTTGATGGAAGATTTCCTCAAGCCATTTGGTATTTCCCAGTACCGACTGGCCAAGGAACTCGGCATTCCGGAGAGCCGCGTCAGTGAAATCATCAACGGGACACGCGCCGTCACGGCCGACACGGCTCTACGACTCGCCCGCTTTTTTGGTACCAGCCATGAGCTTTGGCTCAACCTGCAGGACAGATGCGACGTTGAGGAGGCGCATCGTGCCAAAGGCACCGAAATCGACAAGATCCGACCCTGCCAATCTGTCGCCTCATTGGGGAAATAGACTGTTCCGAAGCCGGAACTTGGTCTTTCGTGGAGCCGTGACCGCGCTCAAGCCCCAGTCGTCCGGCCTCGCCCTGCCTCACATCCCGAAGCTACACGCCTACACGCCCGGCTTGCAGCCGGCGGAACCCGGCTGGGGGAAGCTCAACACGAACGAGGGTCCTTATCCGCCGAGCCCCAGGGTGGCGGAGGCGTTGCGCCGCGAGATCGGCGAGGACGGAGCCTCGCTGCGGCTCTATCCCAATCCCAAGAGCGCGGTTCTGCGCGAGGCCGTTGCGCGCCACCACCGGCTTCGCGTGGAGAACGTCTGCATCGGCAACGGTTCGGATGACCTGCTCAACCTGCTCGCCCGATGCTTTTGCGACCGCAGCGCATCCGCCGGCTTTATGCTGCCGAGCTATTCGCTGTACCCGGTGCTGATTGGAATCCAGAACGGCGAAAGCAGCCCGATCGAATTCGATCGCACTCTGCGACTGCCCCTCCAGAAAATCGCGGCCTCGCCGGCGCGTATTTTTTTCCTCACATCGCCCAACGCCCCCACCGGAGTCGGATTTTCCAAGGATGACATCGAATCGGTGCTGAGCCGCTTCGGCGGCATTCTGGTGGTGGATGAGGCCTACGCGCCTTTCGCGCGGGAAAACGCCATCCCGCTCCTTTTCAAATATCCTCGGCTGGTGGTCCTGCGCACTTTTTCAAAGGCCTATGCCCTGGCCGGCATGAGGGTGGGGTACGCGCTCGCCCATCCGGATATCATCGGCCTTCTCGATCGCGTCCGCGACAGTTACAACGTCAGCCGCCTGGCGCAGGCCGCGGCGCTCGCTGCGCTTGCCGATCAGGGCTATTACGATGGGGTCATCGGGAAGGTGAAAGCGACCCGCGATCGCTGTTTCATCGCCTGCTCCAAGACTCGCGACTGGTTCACTTATCCCTCGGAGACCAACTTCATCTTCACCGAGCCCAAGGACGCCCGCGGCGAGTCGGGTCCGGCCGTGGCAAAGTCCGCCTGCGACTTCCTTTCCGCGCGCAAAGTGTTGGTGCGCCGGTTCCCGAGCCACGCCTTGACCGCATCCTTCCTGCGGGTCAGCGTGGGCACCGACGCCGAAATGAGCGTCCTCGATGAAACTCTCGACGCATGGCTAAAGGCACCTCCCAACGCATAGCGACCGTCACCCGCAAGACGACGGAAACCGATATCGCGATCACCCTGGCGATCGACGGGCGCGGCCGCGCGGAGATCGACACCGGAGTGTCGTTCTTCGACCACATGCTGACCCTTTTCGCCAAGCACGGCCTCTTCGATTTGACCGTGAAAGCCAAGGGCGACGTCAAGGTCGACTATCACCACACGGTCGAGGACGTCGGCCTCGTGCTCGGCTCCGCTTTCAAGCAGGCCCTGGGCGACAAGGTCGGCATCCGCCGCTACGGTTTTTTCCTCCTGCCGATGGACGAGGTGCTCGTCCGCGCGGTCGTGGATGTCGGCGGCCGCCCGCTTCTCGTCTACCAAGCGGAGGCGCCCACGATGTTCGTGCGCGACTTCAACATCGCGCTGATCAAGGAATTTTGCCGCGCGTTCAGCAACGCGCTCGGCGCCAACCTGCACGTGCAGCTCATCCACGGCGAGGAGCCGCACCATGTGGCCGAGGCCATCTTCAAGGGCCTGGCCCGCGCGCTCGACGCGGCCACGCAGATCGAACCCCGCGCCGCGGATCAGCTTCCGACGACCAAGGGCACGCTCTGACCGCGATCGCTGTCATCGACACCGGCATCTGCAATCTTCGCAGCGTCACCAAGGCGCTCGAAGTCGCGGGCGCCGCGGTCACCGTCGTGCGCGAGCCTAGCGAACTTAAGTCGTCCGGAGCGAGCGGGCTGGTGCTGCCGGGGGTGGGGGCGCTGCGTGACTGCGTGGCGTCGCTTCATTCTTCCCGGTTCGATCGCGCGGCGCGGGCGTGGATCAAGGACGACCGGCCTTTTCTCGGCGTCTGCCTCGGCATGCAGGCGCTTTTCGATTCTTCGGAGGAAGGCGACATCAAGGGGCTGGGCATTTTCCCCGGGAAGGTCGTGCGCTTCCGGCGGCCGCCCAAGTTCAAGATTCCGCACATGGGTTGGAACACCCTGCGCCTGCTCCAGCCCCGCTCGCCGCTTTCCGCCGGATTGGCGGTGGAGGGCGAGGCATTTTACTTCGTGCACAGTTATTATTGCGTCCCGGCCGACCCCGCCCTGGTGCTGGCGGAGTGCGACTACGGCGGCGCGTTTGCGGCCGCCATTGGCCGTGGCCGCGTGTTTGCCACCCAGTTTCACCCCGAAAAGAGCCAGGCCCGGGGCATCCAGATTTACCGCAATTTCGCCGCGGTGGCCGCTGCCTAACAGCTGCTAATAGCCCCTTTTTAGAGGAGGCTTTGCGTTGCAAGCGGCATGCTTTTCGCTTGGTTCAGAGGGCAGCCTTCCATGACCTCCAGCGCCTCCCTGAAACTTGATGACAAGGAGTATCCCCTCGCCGTGCTCGTGGGGACCGAGGGGGAGAAGGCTATCGACACGCGCAAGTTGCGCGCCGACACCGGATTCCTCTGCTACGACCAGGGCTACGGCAACACCGGCTCATGCGAAAGCGCCATCACTTTTCTGGACGGCGACAATGGCATCCTGCGCCATCGGGGTTATCCGATCGAGCAACTGGCCCGGGACAGCGATTTCGTCGAAACAGCCTATCTCGTCATCTACGGGGAGCTGCCCAACGCGGCCAAGCGCAAGGCGTTTGGATTGCTCCTGCGCCAGAATGCGGCGGTCGAGACCCAGATGCAGCGCATCTTCGAGGGCTTTCCCAAGGACTCGCCGCCGATGGCCATGCTGTCATCGATCGTCGCTTCGCTGGCGGCACATTATCCGCATCTTGCGACCAATAATTTCGAAAAGGACATCGCCAATTTCGACCTGGCCGCCGCGATCGCGATTTCCAAGGTCCGCACGATCGGGGCGATGATTTACCGCTACCGGCGCGGTCTGCCGTATGTCTTTCCCAAGCAGGAGCTGACTTTCTGCGATAATTTCCTGCACATGATGTTCTCGGATCCCTATAAGGAATACGTGGCGGTGCCGGAAGTTTCCCGCGCGCTCAACCTGCTGCTGCTGCTGCACACCGACCACGAGCAGAACTGCTCGACCTCGACGGTCCGGATGGTCGGGTCCAGCGCGGCCAACCTGTTCACTTCGATCTCGGCCGGAATCTGCGCCTTGTCGGGTCCCCTGCACGGCGGGGCCAACGTCGCCGTCATGCAGATGCTCCAGACGATCCACGACCAGGGCGACGACGGCACCCGCTTCATCGAGGCCGCCAAGTCGGGCGCCAAAGCCAACCGCCTGATGGGGTTCGGGCACGCGGTCTATCGCAACTTCGATCCGAGGGCGAAGATCATAGGCCGGGCGTGCGACGACGTGCTCAAGAAACTCGGAATCGACGATCCGCTTCTCAACATCGCCAAGAAGCTCGAGGAAACCGCGCTGAGGGACGATTACTTCGTTTCACGCAAGCTCTACCCGAACGTCGATTTTTACAGCGGCATCATCATGCGCGCGCTGGGCATCCCGATGGACATGTTCACCGTGATTTTTGCGATCGGACGCGCCCCGGGATGGATCGCGAATTGGCGCGAGGTCGCGGCCAATCCCAAGGGCCGAATCTACCGCCCGCGGCAAATATATACGGGGCCGACTCGGCGCGACTACGCCCCGATGACTCAGCGCGATTAGCCGAGTCCGGTGATCCTTCTCGGCGTCAACATTGACCATTGCGCGACGCTGCGACAGGCGCGCTACCGCGGCGCCACCGAGGACGACAGGCTGGCCGAGCCGGATCCCGTTGAGTTCGCGGTGCAAGCGGAACAGGCCGGCGCCGACGGCATCACCGTTCACCTGCGCGAAGACCGGCGGCACATCCAGGAACACGACGTCAGGGCTTTGCGCCGCAAGGTCGCGCGCCTCAATCTCGAGATGGCCTGCACGCCGGCCATGACCGATTTTGCGCTCGAACTTCGGCCCGACTCGGTCTGCCTCGTGCCGGAAAACCGGCGGGAAATCACGACCGAGGGCGGCCTCGACGTCGTCGCCGAGCGCAAACGCGCGGGTGTCTGCGTCGAAGCCATGAACCGCGCGGGCATCAAGGCCAGCCTCTTCATCGGCCCGGACAAGGCCCAAATCTCGCTGGCGGCCGAACTCGGCGCCCCCTGGATCGAATTGCACACGGGAGCCTACGCGAATGCTTATCATTCGCCCGCCCGCGCGGCGGAATTCCAGCGGCTGCGGGCGGGCGCAATGCTGGCCCATGGTCTCGGCCTGGCGGTCAACGCGGGCCATGGCATCAATTACGTGAACATCGCGGAGGTGCGCGCGATCCCGCACCTGCGCGAGCTGAACATAGGGCACAGCATTGTCAGCCGCGCGATTTTCAACGGCGTGGCGGAGGCGGTGCGCGAGATGAAGATCCGCGCGAATGGCTGAAGGGAGCGCGCCTATGAATCTCGATCTTCCCCCTGGTGGCGTCCTCCTCGGACTCGGCTGCGATATCATTGAAGTCGAGCGGGTCCGCGGCGTCATCGCGCGCCAGGGCGAGCGATTCCTGCAGCGGGTGTTCACGGAAGAGGAGCGGGCTTACTGCATGAGCAGAGCGCATCCCCACAAGCATCTAGCCGCGCGATTCGCGGCCAAGGAGGCGGTTTCGAAATGCTTCACGACGGGCATCGGCGCGGAGCTTGGCTGGAAATCGGTGTGGGTTCACTCGGGAGTGAGATCCCAGCCGATCGTGCGGCTGGATGAAAAAGGGGAGGCTTTGCTGCGCCGGGTCGGCGCGACCCATGTCCTCCTTTCGCTTTCGCATACGGAGGGACTGGCCATGGCGGTCGCGGCCTTGGTTCGAGGGTAGCTGCGAGCGTGAGCTGTCTGGCCGCGAGCGTGACGTAGCCGCGAGCGTGAGCTGTGTGGCCGCGAGCGTGAGCGAGTGGAAGCCGACCACTCGCTCACGCTCGCGGCCACTTTCACGCTCGCAGCCCCATCGTCACAGGCCCCATATCACAAGCCCCATATCACAAGCTAGGATAGAAACCTTCCTGCCCGCAACGCGTCATAGCCATCGACTGTGAAAACCTCAAAAGGCCAAATCTTCCTTTTCCTGTTCCTGCTCCTCATCACCACCGCTGCGGGGGGGTTGGCCTGGAAGTATTACATCAGGTCTACTCAGCTCGCCGCGCAACTGCTCAGTCCCGACGAACGCGCCAGCCAGGCCAAGCGCATCGCCGACTACCAGGCGCAGATTAAGAAACTCCAAGACAGGCTCAACGCCATGCGGGGCCGCGGAGGCGACCAGGCCGATGTCGCGGGCAACGCTGGCGGTGGCCGGCGCCAGGGCCGGGGCGGCAACTTCGCCGCCGCCTTCCAGGCGGTGATGAATACCCCCGAATTCCAGAAACTCCAAGCCTTGCAGATCAGGGGGAGCCTCGATGCCCGCTATGCCGCGCTTTTCAAGAGCCTGAACCTCACTTCCGACCAGGTGGCGCAGCTCAAGGACCTGCTCGTGAACAAGCAGCAGGCGGCAACCGACGCCTTTTCCGCCGCACGGGATCAAGGGATCAATCCGCGCACCGATCCTCAGGACTTCCAGGCGGCCATCCAGGCGGCGCAAAGCTCGGTCAACGATCAAATCAAATCCGCCCTCGGCGACGCCGGGTATGCCCAATATCAGCAGTACGAGCAGACGACCCCTCAGCGCAACGTCGTGAGCCAGCTCCAGCAGTCTTTGAGCTATGGATCGGCGCCGCTGACGGACGACCAAGCCAGCCAATTGGTCCAGATTCTGGCGCAGACCGCCCCCCAGCAAGGCCAGCAGGGTCGAGCCGCCTTTATTGGCGCCTTCGGCGGCGCGGCAGCTGCACCAGCCACCATCACCGACCAGGCTCTGACCCAAGCGCAGGGAATCCTTTCCCAACCCCAGATTCAGGCCCTGCAACAAATCCAGCAGCAGCAGCAGGCCCA
>DAISJK010000024.1:0-7442 GCA_036821505.1 Opitutaceae bacterium | reverse complement strand
ACGGGTTTTCTGGACGGCCCGCGCGTCCTGGCCAACATGGGCTCCGACCGATGGTGTCCCACGCGGTTCGCCAACTTGAGCGATCGGTTCGTGGCCCAGAACGGCGTTCTCCTCATGGGAATCTCGGCCCTGGTCATGATGGTGCTCACCAAGGGCGCGTCGACGTCCTGGTCCTTCTCTACAGCATCAATGTCTTCATCACGTTCTCCCTTTCCCAGCTTGGCATGGTGATACACTGGTGGCAGGTGCGAAACGCGGAACGGGGCTGGCTGCGCAAGCTCGTGATCAACGGCTTCGGCCTCATGCTCACCTCGAGCATCCTGGTCTCGCTCATCTACGTCAAATTCTGGCAGGGAGGCGGCATCACCCTGGCTGTGACACTGCTTCTGGTGGGCGCGGCTTTCGGCATCAAGAAACATTACAACGGAGTGACCGGGCAGCTGCGCAGGCTCGATGCGATCGTCGAGGCGGCCGCGATCGAGACCAGCTCGCGGAAGGCGGTGTCGGACGAATTCGATTCGAAAGCCCGGACGGCCGTCGTTCTTGTCAATGGCTACAACGGCCTCGGGCTGCACACGGTGCTGCACGTGCCGCGGATGTTCGGCGACACGTTCCGCAATTTCGTCTTCATCGAGGTGGGCGCGGTTGATGCCGGCAATTTCAAGGGGGCGGCGGATATCGAGGCCCTGCGCGCGCACACGGCCGAGGAAGCCGGGCGCTACGTTTCCTGGGCGCGGGCCCGCGGCTACGGCGCGACCTCGCTCACGTCCATCAGCACCGACGTGATGGGGGAGGTCATGAGGCTCGCCCATCAGGCGGCGCAGCAGTTTCCCAATCGGGTGTTTTTTGCCGGGCAGTTGCTCTTCACCCGCGAAACGCGCCTGACGCGCTGGCTGCACAATCACACCGCCCTGGTCCTGCAGCGGCGTTTTCTCCTGGCCAATCTTCCCTTCGTCGTGCTGCCGATACGCGTGGACTAAGCTCACGCTCGCAGCCACGTCGGAACCTCAGCGGACCTGAAGGGTGTCGCCTTCGTAGGCCAGGCCGAGGGCGGGAATCGAGACGGCCTTGCGCTTGCCGTCCCTGCGCACGCGGCCCGCGATCCATGCGTCGTGGCCGGCCGTTTGCGCGGCGGCCAGCACCGGACCGGTCAGTTTCGGCGCGACGAAAACGGCGAAGCCGACGCCCATATTAAAGGTCGCATAGGCCTCGCGGGCCGAGACAGGCCCCCTTTCCATGAGAAAGCGGAAGAGCGCAGGCGCCTCGCGGGGCTCGGTGATCTCGTAGACAAAGGGCTCGTCCAGGCGCATCAGCTTGCGCCAGCCGTGGCCGGTCACGTGCGCCGCATAGTTAAATTTGATACCCTGGCGCTGGCACTCCCGCACGAAGGAGACGTAGATCGCGGAGGGAGCGAGCAGTGCTTCGCCGTAGGTCGAACCGTTTCCCAGCCGGGTCCCGTAGCCTTCAGGCAGCCGCTCGGCGAGTTGGCGGCAAAGCGTCAGCCCATTCGTTTGAACGCCGGACGAAGCGAGAAAGATGATGGCGTCGCCGTCGTTCACGTCACCGGCGATGCGAAGCGACTTCGGGGCGATGCGTCCCAGGGCCGAGCCCGACAGCGCGATGGTGCCGGGCTGGACCACGCCGCGCAGCGCCGGCGTTTCCCCGCCGCCCCAGGCTGCGCCGGCTTCCCTGCAGCCGGCGGCGAAACCGGCGGCGAGATCGGCCGCCCGGCCCTCATCGGCGAACCAATCGGCGTCGCCCACCGCCGCATGCATTGCCACCGAAAGGGGCAGGGCGCCGCAGGTCACGAGGTCGTTGACGATGGTGGCCACCGTATCGATTCCGATCTCGCGGTAGAAGCAGCGCCCGGTCCGGGCCTGCACCGCGTCGGCGACCAGATTCTTGGTGCCGAGGCCCTCCTCGACATGGGCGAGGTAGTGATCGCCGGCCTCCATCAAGTAAGCGCTTTCGCCGCGCGCCGCCGCGGGCTCGCCATAGCCGTGGGCCGCGAGCAGGTCCGCGGTGCCCTTGGCCGCCCGCTGGCACGCGCGCTTGAAAGCGTCGAGCCGGTCGTAATTCACCCCCGAAGCCTCGTAGGAGAGCAAGTCAGGTTTTTGAGATGAACTCTTAATAGCTTCGGCCCCCGTTTTTCTCGAAATAATTCACGTAGGCCTGGTTGACCACGCGGTAGCCGCCGGGCGTTGGGTATTTACCCGTGAAATACCAATCTCCGGTGTGGTTGGGCACGGCGGCGTGGAGATTTTCTATCGTCTGGAAGATAATCTCGATCTCGCCTTTCCACTCCACGTTGCGCGGGCGCACGCGCTCTACAATTTGAGCCGCGATTTCCTCGGCGGTGAAAGCGTCGTAGATTCGGCGGATGGGATTGATCAACTCGGCCCCGGGCGGCTTGGCGATCTCGATCCGGCAGGCGTCATAGACCTCCTCGAGCAATCCGATCTGACCCCGCGCCTTCAGGCGCTCCACCGCGGCCTCGAAAGCGACGAACTTGCCGATCTCCGACATGTCGATTCCATAGCAGTCGGGATAGCGGATCTGCGGGGCGGTCGAGACGATCACGATCTTCTTGGGGTTGAGGCGCGCCAGGATGCGCAGGATGGAACGGCGCAGGGTCGTGCCGCGCACTATGGAATCGTCGACGCAGACGAGATTGTCCGTCGGCTTCACCGAGCCGTAGGTGATGTCGTAGACATGGCTCGAGAGCTGATTGCGCAGGTTCTCCTGCCCGATGAAGGTGCGCAGCTTGATGTCCTTGCTCACCACTTTCTCGCCCCGCGGCCAGTTGCGCAGGATGAGATCGTCCAACAGGGCGTCGGTCAGCTTGCCCGCCCGGCTGGCGCGCAGGATGGCGTCCTTGACCTCGCCGCGACGGCGCTCGCGCAGGGCGGACATGAGGCCGTAGTAGGCGACTTCGGCCGTATTCGGAATGAATCCGAACACCGTGTTTTCCCAGTCGTGGCCGATCGCCTTCAACACTTGATCCGCCAGATTGCCGCCCAGCGCCTTGCGCTCGCGGTAGATGTCCTGGTCGTTGCCGCGCGAGAAATAGATCCGCTCGAAGGAGCAGGCGGTGCGCGGCAGCGGCGCGGTGAAGGGGCTCGAGGTGATCGTGCCCCGGCGTTTGACCACGATGACATGGCCCGGCGGCACCTCGGAGACGTCGCCGATCTCCAGGTCGAAAACGGTCATGAGCGGCGCGCGCTCCGACGCGAAGGCCACCACCTCGTCGTTTTGAAAATAGTGGAGCGGGCGGATGCCGGAGGGATCGCGCGCCACGAAGGCGTCGCCATTGCCGATCAGTCCGCACAGCGCGTAGCCCCCGTCCCATTTTTCCGAAGCCCGAGTCAGGACGCGCGTCACGTCCAGATCCTCGCTTATCTGGCGCGACAGCTCCTCGCCCGACAGGCCGCGCTGCTTGCGCAGGAGGCGGTAGATGTCCTCGTGCTCCTCATCGAGGAAGAAGCCGATCTTTTCAAGAATCGCCTGGGTGTCGGTCGCAAAGATCGGGTGTTGGCCCATTGCGATGAGCGACTGGTTCAGCTCGGCCGTGTTGGTCAGGTTGAAATTGCCGCAGAGCGCCAGGTTGCGGGTGGGCCAGGGGCTGCGGCGAAAAAAGGGATGGCAGGCGCTGATGTTGTAGCCGCCGCTCGTGCCGTAGCGCAAATGGCCCATCAGCAGCTCCCCGCCGAAATCGAAGTGCTGCTTCACCGTGTCCGCGAACTCGGGATGGATCACGCCTTCGGCCATTCTGCCTTCGTATTGCGCCAGAAGCTGCTTGAAAATCTTGTTGAGCGGATCGGCCTTGACGTTGCGCTCGCGGAACATGAACGGCTCGCCCGCCGGCATGCCGAGTTTCACGCAAGCCACGCCCGCGCCGTCCTGGCCGCGGTTGTGCTGCTTTTCCATCAGGAGGAAAAGCTTGGTGAAACCCCACAGCGGCGTGCCGTACTTTTCCTGGTAGTGGGAGAGCGGCTTGAGCAGGCGCACGAAGGCTATGCCGCATTCATGGGTGAGAGCGTCGCTCATGCTGGAGGCGGTCAGCTCGGCAGGCCGGGTCGTTTCATCGCTTCTTCAATACTCGATTCCCAGGCCCGGCGCAACTCGGCTACCGGCCACGCCGTGCGCGTGCCGGCCGTGCGCACCTCAAGCTGCGAACGACTCGTGGTTGCTCCGATCGCGGCCGCGGGCACACCCGCCGCCCGGGCCGCGGCCATCAGGTCGTCGGCGTGGGCCGAATCCGCCGCCACGACGACGCGACCCTGACTCTCGCCGAAGAGCAGGGCGTCGAGGCGCGGCGCCGGCAGGGCGGAGAGATCGACGTCCGTTCCCATTTCCGCCGGCGGCAGTCCGTCGGCAGCGGGGGGCGCGAAAAGCATTTCGCTCACGGCGACAAGGAGACCGCCCTCGCTCAGGTCGTGGGCTGCGCGCACGCGGCCGGCCCTGATCTCGGCCAGCAGGAGGCGCTGCAGGCGTTGTTCCGCCTCGAGGTCCACCGCCGGAGCGTCGCCCGTCTTTAGGCCGTGGATCAAGCCGAGAAATTGGCTGCCGCCCAGTTCGTTCGGCGCCCCACCCAGGAGGATGAGCTTGAGGCCGGCCGCCCGGAGATGCTGCCGCGTGATATGGCGCTCCTCCTCGATGAGCCCGACGACGGATACCGTCGGCGTCGGATCGATGGCGCCTTCCGGAGATTCGTTGTAAAGCGATACGTTGCCGCCCACGACCGGCACGTCGAAGAACCTGCAGGCCTCGGCCAGGCCGCGCACGCACTCCTTCAACTGGTAGAAGTTCTCCGGCTTGTACGGATTGCCGAAATTCAGGTTGTCCGTCATCGCCAGCGGTGTCGCGCCTGAGCAGACGAGATTGCGCAGGCACTCGGCCATCGCGATGAGCGCGCCGCGGTGCGGATTGAGATAGCAGTAGCGGCCGTTGCAATCGTTGCTGATCGCAATGAACCGCTCGCTGGCGCCGAGCTTCAGGCGCACGACTCCAGCATCGCTGCCCGGCTCGACCGCGGTGCCGTGCTGGACGATTTGGTCGTACTGACGGTAGATCCAGCGCTTTGAGGCGATAGTAGGACAGGATAGGAGCTTGGGCAGCGCCCCCTCTATCCCCGCCTGATCGAGATCGGCCAGGCGGGCGGGCGTCCATGCGCGGGTCTCGGCCAGGTATGCGGGCTCACGCGCTTCGCGATGATAAACCGGCGCCTGGTCCGTCAGGGCGGAGGCCGGAATGTCGGCCACCGTGGCGCCGCGCTGCTTCACCACCATGCGGCCGGTGTCGGTGACGAAGCCAATCCGGGCCGCGTGCAGGTCCCACTTGGCGAAAATCGCCTCGATTTCGCTTTCGCGGCCCCGCTGCACGATCACGAGCATGCGCTCCTGGGACTCGGAGAGCATGATCTCGTAGGAATTCATTCCCGTTTCCCGCTGGGGCACATGGTCCAATTCAATTTCGATTCCCGTTCCGCCCCGGCTGGCGGTTTCGCAGGTCGAGCAGGTCAGGCCGGCCGCGCCCATGTCCTGAATGCCGACAACCAGGCCCGGCACGGCCATCATTTCGAGGCAGGCCTCGATCAGGAGCTTCTCCATGAAAGGATCGCCTTTCTGGACCGCCGGTCGGTCGGACGCGCTTTCTTCGCTCAATTCTTTCGAGGCAAAAGCGGCTCCGCCCAGGCCGTCGCGGCCGGTCGCGGCTCCGACGTAGTAAACGGGATTGCCCGCGCCCGTGGCCTTCCCGCGGCGGATCTGGTCGTGGCGCAGCGTTCCGAGACAGAGCGCGTTGACGAGGGGATTGCCCTCGTAAGAGCGGTCGAAGTAAACATCGCCCGCGACGGTGGGGACGCCGACGCAATTGCCGTAATGCGCGATGCCCGCGACGACGCCGCGCAGGAGGCGCTTAGTCGCCGGTGAACTGAGTTCCCCGAAGCGCAGCGAATTGGTCAGAAGCACCGGCCGCGCCCCCATGGTGAAGATGTCCCGGATGATTCCGCCGACCCCGGTCGCGGCGCCTTCGAAGGGCTCGACCGCGCTCGGGTGGTTGTGCGATTCGATCTTGAATGCGATGGCCCAGCCGTCGCCGACGTCAATGATCCCGGCATTTTCCTCGCCCGCTTTGACCAGCACGCGGCCGAATTTCTCCGTCGGGCCGCGCTTCTCGGTCGGGAAACCCTTGAGAAGCGGTCGGGTGTTCTTGTAGGAGCAGTGCTCCGACCACATGACCGAGAAAATGCCCAGTTCGGTCAGGGTAGGTTCGCGATCGAGCGTCCGCGTGATGACGGCGTACTCGTCAGGCAGCACCCCGTGCTTCTTCACCAGCTCGGGCGTGATTTTTGTGTTGAGAACGGGATCGGGATTCGGCGGCAGAGGCGCGGCGGGCATTGGTGTCGCGTCAGGCGGGTTTTTTCAGCAATTCGGGAAACCGGGTCGCGAGCACGGCGCGGCCGACAGCGAGGCCGTCCTGGCTCGAGTGGAACCGTTCGAACGCGCGATCCGAATGCGGCATCATCCCGAACACGTTGCCACGTTCGTTGCGGATGCCAGCGATGTCCGCTAGGGAACCGTTGGGGTTGTGGGTATAGCGTAGAAGGATTTGCCGGTTCGCTTCGAGCCGGGCTAGGCCGGCCTCATCGATCCTGTAATTGCCTTCGCCATGGCTGATCGGAAGGCGGATCGTCGCGCCCAGTTTCTCCGGTGAGAAGGCGGGCGTGCTCATCTCGACCTTCAATTCGCACATGATGCAGCGGTATTCGAGCGAGGCATTGCGGATCAGGGCGCCCGGCAGCAGCCCCGCTTCGCAAAGGACCTGAAATCCGTTGCAAATGCCGTACACGAGCCCGCCTTTGGCCGCGAAGGCCTGCACCGCCTGCATGATCGGGGAGAAGCGTGCGATGGCGCCGCAGCGTAGGTAGTCGCCGTGGGCGAATCCGCCGGGTAGGACGACCAGGTCGGTGGCGCCCAGAGATTTCTCCTTGTGCCAGACGTAACGCGTGGGCAGCCCCAGGCCGGTGGCGAACAGATTGAAGGAATCCTGGTCGCCGTTGGAGCCGGGGAACTGGATGACGGCGATGTTCATGGGCGTCGTCGGCGGTTCACGGCTGGTTACGGCTTAATTTCGCAGCGGAAGTCTTCGATCACTGGATTGCTCAGCAGGTCGCGGCAGAGCTTGTCGAGCTGCGCGCGAAACTCGGGCGTGTCGGCGACGTCCGCCTCAAGCTCGATCAGCTTGCCGACCCGGGTGCTTTTAAGCCCCTTGAAGCCGAGGCTTTCCAGGGCGTGGCCGACGGCGGCCCCCTGCGGATCGAGGACGTTCTTCTTGGGCGTGACGAGGACGTTGATTTTCACGGGCCGTTAAAGGTAAAGCATGACGTCGTGAATCACAAATCGGTCAAGGAATAAGGGGTCAGGTTGAAAAAGTTGCGGTCG
>DAISJK010000023.1:0-7450 GCA_036821505.1 Opitutaceae bacterium | reverse complement strand
GAAAACCAGCTGCGCGCGGAAGACGAGATCAGGCCCGTCGCCGACGGCAGCGGGGGCGTTCAACCGGCTGATGTTCATCAAGAACTACGCCACCCTGGTCTCCCACTGCTGGGCCGACCCCAACTACCGCCAGCAAGTGCTCACCGACCCGGTCGCGGCCCTGACCCAGGCCCTCAAACGCATGGGACACGACCCGGCCAGGGATTTCAACGACCGCCTCATCGACTTCATGTCCGTCCAGGCCGGCCAGGCGCCCACCCGGATCAAGCCGATAGAACGCGAAGAACGCTTGCCCGGGGAGCTGACCGCGGAGTGATCTTCCCAGAGTAGATGACCGCCCGAGCTGACGGCCGACGCGCCGACGAACTGCGATCCGTTTCATTCGCCGCGGGCATCGCCCCCCATGCCACCGGCTCGGTGCTGGCGCGTTTCGGCGCGACCCAGGTGATCTGCGCGGCCACGGTGGAACCCGGCGTGCCCTCGTGGATGAAGCAGCAGGGCGTCAAGGGCGGCTGGCTGACCGCGGAGTATTCCCTGCTCCCCTATTCGACCCATGAGCGCAAAGCCCGCGATATCAGCCGCGGCCGCCTCGACGGGCGCACGGTCGAAATCCAGCGGCTGATCGGCCGGGCGCTGCGCGCGGTCATCAATCTGGAAAAGCTCGGTTCCCACACCCTTTGGATCGACTGCGACGTGCTCCAAGCCGACGGCGGCACGCGCACGGCCGCGATCACCGGAGCCTATCTTGCCGCGCGCCTGGCGGTCCAGAAATTGACCGACGAAAAAAGGATATCCGAGAATCCGCTGTCCGATTCGGTCGCCGGGGTGAGCGTGGGCATCCTGGGCGGCCGCGAGCTGCTCGACCTGCCCTACGCGGAGGACAAGGACGCGGAGGTGGACATCAACGTCGTCATGACGGGACAGGGCCGGTTTGTGGAGATTCAGGGCGCGGGCGAGGAAGCGACATTTTCACAAGAGCAATTGCAGAGCCTGCTCGCGCTTGCGCAAAAAGGCCTGAAGGAGCTGGCCGCCCTGCAAGCGGCCTTCCTCTCGCGCGAGATGCTCGCCGGCCATTCCGCTTCGGCATGAACATCCACGAATACCAGGCGAAGGGGCTCTTTGAAAAATACGGCGTCCCGGCCCCGAAGGGTATTCCCGCGACCTCGACCGCCGAGTTCACCCCCGCGCTCGCCGGCCTCCCGGAGGGACCGATCATGGTGAAGTCGCAAATCCACGCCGGCGGGCGCGGCAAGGGCGTGTTCACCGATGGATACAAAGGCGGCGTGAAATTCTGCCGCACCAAGGCCGAAGCCCGCGATGCCGCCGCACGGATGCTCGGCAACACGCTTGTGACGGCCCAGACCGGTCCGGCCGGGCGCAAGGTGCAAACGGTTTATTTTACGGCGGCGAGCGATATCAAAAAAGAGTACTACCTCGCGATCCTGCTGGACCGCGCGCGATCGCGGCCCGTGATCGTCGCCTCCACTGAAGGCGGAATCGAAATCGAGAAGGTCGCGCACGAAACCCCGGAAAAGATCTTCAAGATCGTGATCGATCCGGCCTACGGCCTGGCCGACTATCAGGTGCGGGAGCTGGTGGCCCGGCTCGGATTCAGCCCGGCCGAAGGCAAGAACGCCGCCAAGCTGATCCGCTCGCTCTATCAGTTCAGCTGGGACACGGACGCCTCGATGGTCGAAATCAACCCCCTCATCACGACCCCAGCCGGCGAGGTGCTCGCGCTCGATGCTAAAGTGTCGTTCGACGACAACGCGCTCTACCGCCACCCCGACATCGTCGCGCTGCGCGACCTGAACGAGGAGGATCCCAAGGAGATCGCGGCGTCCAAGCACGCCCTGAGCTACATCGCGCTCGACGGCGATATCGCCTGCCTCGTCAACGGCGCGGGCCTTGCCATGAGCACGATGGACATCATCAAGCACTTCGGGGGCAGCCCGGCCAACTTTCTCGACGTCGGAGGCGGCGCGTCCAGAGAGCAAGTGGTGGCGGCGTTCAAGATCATCCTTGGCGACCCCAATGTGAAGGGAATCCTCGTGAACATTTTCGGCGGCATCATGGACTGCAACATCATCGCCAGCGGCATCGTCGAGGCGGTCAAGGAAGTCGGCCTGAAGCTCCCGCTCGTCGTGCGCCTCGAGGGCAACAACGTCGCGGCCGGCAAGGCCACGCTGGCCGCCTCAGGCCTCACGATCGTCTCCGGCGATTCCATGGCCGACGCCGCGAAGAAAATCGTCAAGCTCGTGGCTTAGATCACGTTTCCAAATGGCCATCCTCGTCGCGACCGACACCAAGATTCTCGTCCAGGGCATCACCGGCGATTTCGGCGCCCGTCATGCGCGGCTTTCGCTCGACTACGGGACAAAGGTCGTCGCCGGCGTGACTCCCGGAAAGGGCGGCCAGGTTTTCGAGCACGGCCCCCATCGAGTGCCGATCTTTGATTCCGTGGCAGACGCCGCGAAGGAGACCGGCGCCGCTGTTTCCGTCATCTTTGTCCCTCCGCCCTTCGCCGGAGACGCCATCCTCGAATGCGCCAGCGCGGGTTTGGACCTGGCGGTCGCGATCACCGAAGGAATCCCCGTGCGCGACATGGTCCGGGTAAAGCGCGCAATGGAAGGCGGGCGGACCCGCCTGCTCGGCCCCAACTGCCCCGGTATCGTCACGCCCGGGACCGGCGAACATTCCCACGGCGGCTGCCGGATCGGAATCGCGCCGGGCTACATCCACAAAAAGGGCCATGCGGGGGTTGTCTCGCGCTCGGGCACCCTGACCTATGAGGCCGTCTATCAGCTCACGACCAAAGGTGTCGGCCAGAGCACCTGCGTCGGAATAGGCGGCGATCCCGTCAACGGAACCTCGCACCTGGACGTCGTGCGGATGTTCAACGACGATCCCGACACGCACGGAATCATCATCATCGGCGAAATCGGCGGCACGGCCGAAGTCGAGGCCGCGCGCTGGATCAAGGCAAACTGCCGCAAGCCAGTCGCCGGTTTTATCGCCGGAGCGACCGCTCCCGCCGGCCGCCGCATGGGCCATGCCGGGGCGATTGTCGGCGGAGCCGAGGACACCGCCGCGGCGAAAATCGCCGTATTCAAGGAATGCGGCATCGAAGTAGCCGCGACGCCGTCCGACATGGCCGACGCGCTCATCCGCGCGGCGAAAGCCAGGGGTGTGAAGCTGGCCTGAAGGCGTCGAATGCCACTCGCTCACGCTCGCAGCCACTTCAGACCTGTGGCTACGGCTCACGTTTGTGGCCGCGAGCGTGAGCGAGTGGTCCGGAAGTTGCCTGCAAACGCCGGCCCGTTCCCGCGCCCCCAACGAATCCGCCGGCCAGCGGCCAAGGATCGCGAGAGGAATCGGCGTGCGCTGGCTACGGCGTCTTCGATCGTATCGCCCCGGGCGAGCCTGAGAGTTATTGCCGATGAAAGCACGCATCCGGTGCCATGCGTATTCTTCGTTATGATACGACTACCCGAGAACCAGCGCACCCGGCCATCCGCCGTCGCGAGGCAGTCGTGGCAGCGATCACCGGGGGCATGGCCTCCTTTTACAAGCACGGCGCAGCCGTATTCCTTCGCCAAAAAACGCGCGGCGGCGGCAGCCTCCACGTCTGTCAGCACCTTTTTTCCGCTCAGTTCAGCCGCCTCCAGCCAATTCGGGGTCACGAGCATCGCGCGCGGAAACAGTTCTTTTTTCAGCGCCTTCACTCCCACCGACGACAAAAAGCGCGTTCCACTCGTCGAACTAACGATCGGATCCACCACCAAAGGAATCCGCGCATGCCGTTTCAGGGCCTTCGCCACCGCGCGCACCGCATCAGCTCCGGGCAAAAGCCCGGTCTTGATCGCCGCCACGGGAAAATCTTTCAGCACCGCCTCGATCTGAGCGGCGATGAGCCCAGCCGGCACCTTCCGCCAAACCACGACTCCGCGGGCGTTCTGGGCCGTGACTGCGGTAACCGCCGTCAGGGCGTAGCCCCCCAGGGCCTGAATGGTCCGCGCATCGGCTTGAATCCCGGCCCCCGCGCTGCTGTCCGACCCTGCGATGGTGAGCACACAAATGGGAGTCGTTCCAGAATTCCTTGCGAACGATTGGAGCGGGGTCATCTTAAGGGGCAGTCGGCGCGGTTGCTATTATATGGACACGATGACCATCAAAGCGCTCAGAGAGACGGTCGCCTCCAGGCGGCCCTTCAAGTTGTTCATGGCGGACGGCCGCTCTGTCGAGGTTCCCCACCCGGAATTCGTGGCCATGGAGCCTGGCGAACGCCTGTTATACGTCCACAGCGGCGAAAAGACCGAAACCATCGACTTGCTGCTCGTTGTCAGCATGGAGGAGACCAAGCCACTGCCCCTGGGCAGCTAGCGGATTTCATCGCCCCTTGGCCCACTCCTCGTAGCCCCCGCGCAGGCTGACCGCGGAGCGGAATCCGTGGCGTTCGCGCAAGAGCTGCGCTCCACGCAGGCTGCGCACACCCACGGCGCAGTACACAACGGTGGAAACGGCCGGATCGAGCGGCGCCAGCGACGCCGTGCCCCGTTCCAACGTCTCGAGGGGAATGTGCAGCGAAGGCTCGATGACGCCGAACGCTCTCTCCCAATCCTCCCGGACGTCGACAAGCTGGGTGGGAGGCGATCGACCCAAAGCAGTCCGCAGGTCGGCCGCGCCGATTTCCTTATCGGCGGCGCAGGTTTCTCCGTAGCCCTCCGGTGGCAGATCCACGATCTCCCGGCTGCGCGGATCAGGAGCCAAGTTCACGGTCCGTGTTTCCATCGTGAGCGCGTTCCACATCATCAGACGGCCGCTCAGCGGCTGCCCGATTCCCGCAAGCAGCTTGATCGCCTCGCAGGCCTGGGCGGTGCCGATCAGTCCTGGAAGCACCCCGAGCACACCCGCTTCAGCGCAGTTCGGCACCGAACCGGCGGGCGGCGGCTCGGGAAAGAGACAACGATAGGTCGGCCCGCCCCGCCAGTTGAAGACACTGAGCTGGCCCTCGAATCCTTGAATCGCGCCGTAGACAAACGGCTTGCCCGCCAGGACGCACGCGTCGTTGACCAGGTAGCGGGTGGCAAAATTATCGGAGCCGTCGATCACCACGTCGCTTCCGGCCAGAAGCTTGAACGCGTTGGCTCGCGTGAAACGCTCCGCCCGCGCCTCGATCGCGATCCCAGGGTTTAGGTCCCGAAGGCGGCGGGCCGCGGCCGGAGCCTTGAGTCCCCCCGCGTCGGACACGACAAACAGCACCTGCCGCTGAAGGTTGGAGATATCGACCCGGTCGGGATCGACGATCGTGATCCGCCCCACTCCGGCCGCGGCCAAATAGAGCAGCGCCGGGCAGCCGAGGCCGCCCGCCCCAATGACGAGCACTGAACCGCGTTTCAGCCGCTCTTGGGCGACGACCCCGAAGCCGGCCAGGGCGAGCTGGCGTCGGTAGCGGGATATTTCCTCGGCGCTAAAGGGCATTGATAGTCACGCATTGACCGTCATAGGTCGGGTCCCAGTCCTTCCAAACCGGCTCGTAACCGCGGCCGCGCAAGAAATCCGCGATTTCCGCCGGGCTGCGCCCGTCGTCGATCTCGAACTGTTCGAGCGATTCCGGCGCGCTGGCATAACCGCCCGGATTGGTGCGGGAACCGGCGCTCATGGAGGTGAACCCGAAGTGAAACGCGCGGTCGCGGAAAGCTGCGCTTTCGCGGGTGGAAAGCGAAAGCTCCGCCTCCCGGCTCAGCAGCCGGAAGGCGCAGACGGTCTGCACCAGTTCGCGCTCGGCGAACAGGGTGGAGCGCGTTGTCCCCAACGCGCTTTTCGGACCTCCCTCATGCGGCCGCAGCCGGGGAAAAGAAATGCTGTAGCGCGTGCGCCAGTGCGCCTTTTCCAAATAACGAAGGTGCAGGCCCGTGAACCAAGCATCCGCGCGCCAATCGCTGAGCCCGAACAGCGCTCCCAACCCGATTTTCTTGAGCCCGGCCCGGCCCAGCCGATCGGGCGTGTCGAGGCGGTAGACGATGTCCGCCTTGGGTCCGCTCAGGTGATGGCGTTGGTAGGCGGCTGCGTCGTAGGTTTCCTGATAGACCAGCACTCCGCTCAGCCCTTCGCCGGCCAGCGCCGCGTAGTCCTCCTCGGAAAGCGGCTGCACTTCGAGGGACAAGCTGGAGAAATGCGGGCGCAGCAGCCGCAGCGCGCGGACGAAGTAGTCCCGCCCGACCCGGGAGGTTTCTCCGGTCACCAAAAGCACATGGTCGAAACCTAGCTCGCGCAGCGCCGCGGCCTCGGCGTCGATCTCGGCTTCATTCAGCACCTTGCGCGGAATCCGATTCCGTGCGCTGAATCCGCAATAGGTGCAGACGTTGGCGCAGGCGTTCGAGAGATACAGCGGAGCGTAGAGCTGCATTGTGCGACCGAAGCGCTCGATCGTGAACCGGCGGCTCATCTGCGCCATTTCCTCCAAGAACGGCGCGGCGGCCGGCGAGAGCAGCGCCGCAAAATCGTCAAGGTCGATGCCGCCCGGCGCGCGGTCGATGGCCCGCCTAACGTCGACGGAGGTCTTTCCCGCGATGGCCCTCTCTGTCGCGGAAAAATCGTGCCGGCCCCAGATTTTGCTAAAGCTCATGCTTGCGTCTCCGCGAGGAACGCGGTCAAGGGCGAGGTCGCCGCTGCAGCGAGAGGGCCCTCCTTCGCTAAAGCTACGGCGGGCAATCCCGCCTCAAGCGCGAGTCTGCCCGCTTCGACGCCGAGACGGAATGCCGCAGCCATGGCCACGGGATCGGCGGCGGCGGCGATCGCCGTATTGACCAGCACGGCGTCCGCGCCCATTTCGAGCGCGGCAGCCGCATGGGAGGGAGCGCCCAGGCCCGCATCGACGACGACGGGCACGCGGCTCTGGGCGATGATGATTTCCAGGAAGGCGCGCGACTCCAGGCCGCGGTTGCTGCCGATCGGCGAACCCAAGGGCATGACCGCGGCCGCGCCTGCCTCCTCGAGCCGCTTGCACAACACCGGATCGGCGTGGACGTAGGGCAGCACGATGAATCCGCGCTTCACCAGCTCTTGGGTGGCGCGCAGCGTTTCCACCGCGTCGGGCATCAGGTACTTCGGATCGGGATGAATTTCGAGCTTGAGCCAGTTGGTTTCGAGCGCCTCGCGCGCGAGTTCGGCCGCAAGCACCGCTTCGCGGGCATCGCGCACACCGGAGGTATTGGGCAGCAGGCGGTAGCGCTCCTGATCGAGGTGCTGCAGAATGACATCAGGCGCGCCATCCGTGCGCACGCGCCGCAGCGCGACCGTGACAAGCTGGGTTCCCGACGCGGCGAGGCTCGCGCGCATGATTTCGCCGGAGCTGAACTTGCCCGTGCCGACGAAAAGGCGGGAGGTGAAAGTGACTCCGGCGATTGTTAGAGGCGAAGAGTTCATGAATTTGTAAAGGTGGAGCGCG
>DAISJK010000022.1:0-7546 GCA_036821505.1 Opitutaceae bacterium | reverse complement strand
CGAGGCCCAGGCAGTCGAGACGAGTTCCGAGATGGAAAGCCCCGCGGCGAGAATCTTGGCTTTAAGGGCGGCGATGTCGCTGGCGTCGATCAGCGGGTGATCGACCGCGGGGATCGGATCCTGCCAGATGAGGTCTTCGGCGGGAACTTCCGAGCCGAGGTAGAGGGCCTTTGGGCCCATGTCGCGGTGGGTCAGCTTGAACCAGGCGCGGGCGAAGGCGTCGGCAAACTGATCCGGATTCGCGAGGAAGCGACGGGAGATCTTCTCGTAGGCGGGATCGACTCGCAAAGCGATGTCCGTGGTCAGCATCGTCGGACGGTGCCTCTTCGAGGCATCATAGGCATCCGGCACCGTGGTCTCCGCGTCCTTGGCGACCCACTGGTGCGCACCGGCCGGGCTTTTCATCAGTTCCCATTCGTAGCGGAACAGATTTTCAAAGTAGTTGTTGCTCCATTTCGTTGGCGTGGTGGTCCAGATGACTTCGATGCCGCTTGTGATCGTATGGGCGCCCTTGCCGCTGCCATAGCTGCTCGTCCAGCCGAGGCCTTGTTCGGCAACGCCGGCGGCCTCGGGCTCGGGTCCGACATTCGAGGCGGGAGCCGCGCCGTGGGTCTTGCCGAAGGTGTGACCACCGGCAATGAGAGCGACCGTCTCCTCGTCGTTCATCGCCATGCGCGCAAAGGTCTCGCGAATGTCTCTCGCCGAGGCGAGCGGATCGGGGCTTCCATTCGGCCCCTCGGGGTTGACGTAGATCAGGCCCATCTGCACGGCGGCAAGCGGGTTCTCGAGTTCGCGATCGGCGGTGTGGCGCTTGTCGCCCAGCCAGGTGCTCTCGGAGCCCCAATACACATCCTCCTCCGGCTCCCAAACGTCGGCGCGACCGCCGCCGAAGCCGAAGGTCTTGAAACCCATCGACTCGAGCGCGCAATTGCCGGCGAGGATCATGAGGTCGGCCCAGGAGATTTTCTTGCCGTATTTTTGTTTGATCGGCCAAAGCAGCCGGCGCGCCTTGTCCAGGTTGGCGTTGTCCGGCCAACTGTTGAGAGGCGCGAAGCGTTGCTGGCCGGCGCCCGCGCCGCCACGGCCGTCACCCGTGCGGTAGGTGCCCGCGCTGTGCCAGGCCATGCGGATAAAGAGCGGACCGTAGTGCCCAAAGTCCGCCGGCCACCAATCCTGCGAATCCGTCATCAGCGCGCAGAGGTCCTTCTTCAGGGCCTGCAGGTCGAGCTTCTTGAACTCCTCTGTGTAGTCGAAGTCCGCGCCCATCGGATCGGATAAGGCGGAATTCTGGTGAAGTATTCTGAGGTTAAGCTGGTTCGGCCACCAGTCGCGGTGGGACCGTCCGCCGGCGCTCGTTGGCGTGGGCTTCCGGGTGCTGCCGTGCAAGTGGGGAAAGGGGCATTTGCCGCCGCTGCTTCCAGTTGGGTTGTCCATGGTCATTCGGATGTTATCAGCTCGCATCATAGGGAAGAAATATTAAGAAACGATTACAGTAATAGGAACTGACTATGGAGCTGCATCAACTGCGCTACTTTCTCGCCGTTGCCCGCACGAAGAATTTCAGCGGGGCGGCGGAGCAGTGCCACGTGGCCCAGCCCTCGCTGAGCCAGCAGATCATAAAACTGGAGGACGAACTGGGCGAAAAACTCTTCGAGCGCACGAAGCGCGAGGTCGCGCTCACTCCGGCGGGAGATCTGCTCAAGGCGCATGCCGAACGCGTGCTCCAGGAAGTGGAATTGGCGCGCGAGGGCGTCCGGGAGCTGCACGGGTTGGTGCGCGGGCAGGTGACGCTCGGCGCGTTGCCGACGGTGGCGCCTTATTTCCTGCCGCAGCGCCTGCGGGCGTTTACCGCAAAATTTCCCGCGGTGGAGGTTGTGGTGCACGAAGACACGACCCACCAACTGGCGGCGGCGCTGCTGGCGAAGGAAATCGACCTGGCGGTCGTAAGCCTGCCGGTGGAGCGACTGGGATTGGCGACGGAAGAGTTTTTCGAGGAAAAGCTGCTTGTGGCCCTGCCCGCAAAGCACGCGCTGGCGAAAAAGCGGCGGCTGACCCTCGACGATTTGGAGCGCGAGGCTTTCATTCTGATGAAGGAGGGGCACTGCCTCTCGGGGCAGGCGCTGCAGTTCTGCCGGATTAACGGCTTCGCGCCGCGCGTGAGTTTTCGCAGCGCGCAGATAGAGACCGTGCTGGCCTTTGTCGCGAAGGGCTGGGGCGTGTCGGTCGTGCCCGAGATGGCAGCCGTGCGCCCGATGGCGGGCGTGTGCTACCGTGCGTGCGCGGGAATGAGGCGGTCCCTCGGAATCATTTACCGCGAGGCGCGGCCCCTCACCCACGCCAGCCGGGCATTGGCCGATTTTTTGCGTGAGTTTTAGGACCAAACGGCCGCCAGCCTCTCGCGCAGATGGGTCACGCGCAGCTTCGACTCGCTATTGCGCACGGCCATGGCGTAGGCCGCGGGATCTCCCACGATGAACACTTTCCGGCGTCCGCGGGTGATCGCTGTGTAGAGCAGGTTGCGCTGCAGCATCATGTAGTGCGCCCTCAGCAGCGGAACGATGACGACCGGAAATTCGCTGCCCTGGGACTTATGGATGCTGATGGCGTAAGCGAGCGCCAGATTGCCGAGGCTCGCGCGCTTGAAGACATGATGCTCGCCGTCGAAGTTCGCCGTGAGCGACCCTTCGCCCGGATGCACCCCCGTGACCATGCCGATGTCTCCGTTGAACAGGTTTTTTTCGTAGTCGTTGCGCAACTGGATCACCTTGTCGCCCGGGCGGAATTCGCCCGAGGCCGACTTCAAGGCCGGCGCGTGGCGATTGGGATTGAGCGCCGCCTGGAGCTGGACGTTGAAGTTGGACACTCCGGCCACGCCTTTGTGCATCGGCGCCAGCACCTGCACGTCCTCGACCGGATTGAACTCGCGATGGATCCGGGGCAGAAACTCGGAGCAGAGACGCAAGACCTTGGCCAGGCAGTCCTCGGGGGTCTGCGCCGAAATAAAAACCAGGTCGCCATCGACCGCCGCCGCCGGCACATCGGCCAAGACGGGCGGCGCAGCGGCCGAGCCTTGGTTGATCGCATGGGCGGTGGCCACGATTCGGCTGCGGCTCTGCTGCCGGTAGATTGCGGAAAGCCGCGTGATGGGTATCGCGGGGTACTCACCGGATGCAGGTCGCGCATCGCCCGCGGCGATCAGGTCCTTGAGCACATTGCCCGCGCCCACGCTCGGCAGCTGGTCGGTGTCGCCGACCAAGAGCAAATGGGCCCGGGCGGGAACCGCTTGGAAAAGCGCCGAGGCGAGCCGCGCATCCAGCATCGAGGCCTCGTCTACGATGAGAAAGTCGGTCGCGAGCGGTCGGTCTTCGTCCGCTGTGAATCCGCCCGTGGACGGATCGAACTTGAGCAGGCGATGGATGGTCGAAGCGGAGCCCCCCGTCGTCTCGGTCAGGCGCTGCGCGGCCCTTCCGGTGGGCGCGGCCAAATGCACCCGCGCTTTTTTCGCGTTCAAGACGTCCACCAGGGCGCGCAGGCAGGTCGTCTTGCCTGTGCCGGGTCCCCCGGTGAGGATCGTCAGCTTATGCGCCAGGGCTTGGCGCAGGGCCTGGCGCTGCAATTCGTGAAAGTCGAATCCCGCCTTTCGCTCCGCCCATTCCAGTGCCGCATCGATTTTGATAGCGGGCAGCGCGCTCGGCGCGCGGCAGATGCGAACGGCTCTCTGCGCGATTTTTTGCTCGGCGCGGTCGAGGGCGGGGAGCTGGATAAGCCCGATCGGCGGGGGGTGCCGCACCGCGTGACCTGCGTCTACAAGCGCCCCGATCCGCGCGGCCACCCGTTCAGCCGAAGTCTCGAGCAGACTGGTCGTTTGGTCGACCAAGGGGCCCTCGGGATAGGCCGTGTGCCCCTCCTCTTCCAACGTTTGCAGCACATAGATCAGCCCCGCGTCGATCCGGGGCGCCGCGTCGTTGGCAAAGCCCAGGTTGATCGCAATGCGGTCCGCCGTCTTGAATCCGATCCCGTCGATCTCGCGCGCGACACGGTAGGGATCCTCCTCCAGAATTTTCCGCGCGCGGTCGCCGTAGCGCTGCACGATTTTCACGCACTGGCCCGGGCTCACCCCGTAAGTCTGGAGAAAGATATAGAGCTCGCGCTCGGCGCGCTTCTCCTCCCATGCGCGCTTGATCGCGGCGGCGCGTTTGGCCCCGATGCCCGCCACCGAACGCAGGCGGCCCGACTCCTCGCTCAGCACGCGAAAAGTGTCCGCGCCGAAAGCGTCCACGATCTTGTCCGCATACACCGCGCCGATGCCCGGCACCAGGCCGCTACCGAGGTATTTGCGGATGCCGAATACGTTCGAGGGAAGTTCGCTCCGGAAGCTCGCGATCCTGAATTGCGCGCCGTGCTGGGCATGGCGGGTCCATTCGCCGCCGAGGTGCAGCGTTTCTCCGCATTCGACTCCGGGCAGCGCGCCCATGATCGTCACCGTCTCGGCCCGGCCCTTGCCGTCCGGCAAGTCCGGACGAAATTCGGCTATTGTATAATGATTTTCCTCGTTGAGGAAAATGATGCGCTCGACGACGCCGGTGAGCTGGATGGGTTCTGCGGTCGAAGGCATGGCTCGAAACAATGGGTCAGGTCACAAGCAAGGCCGCGCCCATTTCCGCCAGGCTGCCGAAGATCCGCTCCGCCCCGGCCGCGCGCAGCGCGGCGGCATCATGCGTCCCGGTGGTCACGCACCAGACCGGCATACCGGCGTTGCGGCCGGCTTCCACGTCGTACGGAGAATCGCCGACCAAGAGCGCGCCCGGCCGCTCCGCCCCAAGCCGGGTCAGGACGTGGGCGACAATCTCGGGCTGGGGCTTGAGCCAGGGCGTGTCCTGCGCTCCGACCACGGCATCAAGCAGCGCCGCAATGCCCAGGTGCGCGCAAATCAGGCGGGAGGAATCGCCGAGCTTGTTCGTCAGCACGGCCAGCCGATCCCCGCGTGCCCGCAGACTCTCCAAGAGTTTGCGCGCTCCCGGCAGCAGGACCACGTCGTCGAGCAGGGTGCGATTCCAGTATTCCCGGTAAATGCGCATCGCTTCGGCAAGACGCGTCTCGGGCACGAATTTGCGCATGGCGTTTTCGAGGCCGCCTCCGACCGCGGACCGGGTCTGGGCCGGAGTCGGCGTGGGCAGCCCCATCGCGCCCAGAGTATGGACGTAGGCGCGATGGATGGCCACAAAGTGATCTATCAGCGTGCCGTCGAGGTCGAAGAGGAAGGTGTGAAAGGGCATTAAGAGTTTTGAAATGAACTCTAAGGGAAATGGAGTTGAGTGTTGATGACTTTCCGTTGAAAGCGGAAAGTCAACGGACGATGCCTTTGTCGCCCGAGATCGCCTCCGCCCACGCGTCGGTCCAGGCCGCCGGCGGGTGGCTTGATGTCACGGTGGATGGAGCTTGGCGCATCGCCGAGCCGAGGCCGGATTGGGCGAAACTTGTCGGCGGACAAAAGCCCGCGGGCGTGCGGCTGCTCTGGGGCCGGGTGGAAGCGTGGGATAGCGGACTTCTGCTCTTTTTTGTCGAAGTCGGGCGGTGGTGCGCCGCAGCCGGGATTCCATGCAACGATGAAGCCCTGCCGGCCCAGGTCCGGACTTTGTTCGCGCAGCTCGCCGCCTCGAACGCGGCGGTCGCTCCGCGGGACAGGCAGGTGGATTTTCTGGCCTGTGTGGGGCTGGCGACCTGGCAGGTGGGGAAGAATGCCCGCGACATTCTGCGCTTCGTCGGAGAATGCGTGCTCGGCATGGTCGAGCTGATTCGACGGCCCGCCAAATTCCGCTGGCGAGACTGCCTGGACCAAATGCAGCAATGCGGCGCGATGGCGCTGCCCATCGTGAGCCTGATCAGCTTCCTGATCGGGCTCACCCTCGCCTATCAGGCTTCGGAAGAACTGCGGCGGTTCGGCGGCGACATCTACGTGGCCGACCTGGTCGGCCTGTCGATGGTGCGGGAGATGGGGCCCATGATGGCGGCCGTGATCCTCGCCGGCCGCACCGGGGCTGCCTTCGCCGCCACCCTCGGCAACATGCAGGCCAACGAAGAAATCGACGCCCTGCGAACCCTCGGCATCTCGCCCGTCAATTTTCTTGTGCTGCCGCGGATCCTGGCCCTGGGCCTGATGACGCCGCTGCTCGTGCTCTACGCCAATGCGGTCGGCATCGTCGGCGGCATGCTTGTCGCGCGCGGGATTCTTCAGATCCCGCCCTCGGCCTACTGGATCGAAATGCAAAGCATGGTCGGGCTCACCGACATCAACGCCGGACTCATCAAGGCAGTCACTTTTGGGCTGCTCATAGGCCTTTCCGGCTGTCTGAGGGGGTTGCAGGCCGAACGCAGCGCGGCCGGTGTCGGACGCGCCGCCACATCTGCGGTGGTGACGGCGGTTCTCCTCCTGGTCGTGGCCGACGCGTTGTTCGCGGTGCTTTTCAACATCCTGAAAATCTGAGTCATGGCTTCCGCTATCGATGTTCGCGACCTGGAATGCGGCTACGACGGCGTCCCCGTGCTCAAAGGGGTCACGTTCAGCGTTCGCCGCGGAGAGGCATTTTTCATCGTTGGCGGTTCGGGCTGCGGCAAGAGCACGCTTTTGCGGCACATGGTCGGCCTGAACGAACCGACCCGCGGCACGGTGGAATTCTTCGGGCGCCCCTTCACGACGGCCGGCACGGCCGAGCGGCGCGCGCAATTGAAGACCTTCGGCGTGCTCTTTCAAGGGGGCGCGCTGTGGAGTTCCCTCACCTTGCGGGAAAACGTGGCCCTGCCGCTCGAAGAGTACACGGCGCTGCCCTCCCGCGAAATCAACCAGCTCGCCACGCTGCGCCTTGCCCAGGTCGGCCTCGACGGATTCGAGAACCACTACCCGGCGGAAATCAGCGGCGGCATGAAAAAGCGCGCGGCGCTCGCCCGCGCGCTCGCCCTCGATCCGGCCGTCGTTTTCTTTGACGAGCCGTCCGCCGGACTCGATCCCGTGACCTCGCGCAAGCTGGACGATCTCGTGCGCCGCATCCGCGAAACGTTTGGCACCACGCTCGTCATCGTCTCGCACGAACTGGACTCGATCCGCCGCGTCGCGGACCGGGTGATCATGCTCGACAGCGAAGCCCGGGGCATCATCGCCGAGGGATCGCCTAAAGAACTTATGGAAGCGGGCCGGGACCCCCGCGTCGTGGAGTTTTTTCGGAGGGACTCCGAATGAGCAATCCCATTGGCAACGAGGCAGTTTTGACATCGGGATGCTTCTCGCGATGATTCCCCTCCCATTTCCGAAAGCATTGCGCGCGTGAAAACCAAAGTCAGCCCCTCCATCGTCGGCGCTTTCGTGATCGGCGCATTCGCCCTGGGGATACTCGCCCTCCTGGTGTTCGGCGGGGTGAGCTTCGTCCCCAACCAGCGATTCCTGGTTTACTTCGACGAGTCCATCCGCGGGCTCAACCAGGGATCTCCGGTCAATCTTCGCGGCGTCCTGGTGGGCCGCGCAGGAACTGCTGCCGGCCCTGCCCAAGCGCCA
>DAISJK010000021.1:0-7581 GCA_036821505.1 Opitutaceae bacterium | reverse complement strand
CGGCCCGCGCAGCCGACGCGCTCAAACTCAGCGCCGAGCATCTTGAAAGGCTCGGCGTCGTTCATGAAGTGATTCCGGAGCCTACCGGCGGCGCGCACAACGATCCCCAGAAGACCGCCCTGGCGCTTAAGTACGCGCTTCAAAAGCACCTCAACGATCTTCGCGCAATGACACCGGATCAGTTGGTCGAATCCCGCTACGAGCGCTACCGCCACATGGGCGCTTATCAAGAGGCGGGGTCGGCAAAGAGCTGAGTTAGGACGTAGCCGAATTCGTAAGAATTCGGAGATTTTCCCACTCGCTCACGCTCGCAGCCACGTAACGCTCGTGGCTGCGAGCGTGAGCGAGTGGTCTGGAAACTTGGCTACTTGCGAACTGCTTTCCACACCGCCAGGCATTCGTCCAGTAGCGCGGGAAGCTCAGCCAGCGGAATCTGACTCGGTCCGTCGCTCAGCGCATGGGCGGGATCGGGATGGGCCTCGATAAAAAGCCCGTCCGCGCCGGCGGCCAGCGCCGCTTTGGCGAGCGGAGCCACGAACTCGCGCTGACCGCCGCTTTGGCCGTGCGCAGCTCCGGGAAGCTGCACGCTGTGCGTCGCGTCGAAAATCGCCGGACAGCCGTTTCCCTTCATGATGGCGAAGGAACGCATGTCCACGACCAGGTTCTGGTAGCCGAACGTCGTGCCCCGTTCGGTCTGCCAGACTTCCGAACCGCCGCCCTGCCGCACTTTCGCCACGGCGTGAGCCATGTCCCCTGGAGCGAGAAACTGGCCTTTTTTCACGTTGACCACCCGTCCGCTGCCTCCGGCCGCCCGCAATAGATCCGTCTGGCGGCTGAGAAAGGCCGGAATCTGCAGCACGTCGCAGACCGCGGCCACCGGCGCCACTTGCGAAGTTTCGTGCACATCGGTCAGCACCGGGAAACCGTAATCGCGCTTGATCAGCGCGAGCAGCTTGAGGCCCTGCTCCAAGCCCGTGCCGCGCGCGCCGGATGCCGAGGTGCGGTTGGCTTTGTCGAACGATCCCTTGAAGACGATGCGCAGATCGGGGCGCGCCCGGCCCACAGCCGCCAATTGCCCGGCCACCGCGCGGCAGACCGTCTCGTTCTCCAGGGAGCAGGGGCCGGCGATCAGGAGGAGCTTTTTCGGATCGAAGATCAAGGGGTCAGGTTGAAAAAGTTGCGGTGTATGCTTTGGCTAAAATCAAACGATGCGCTGCCGGTCGGCACCGCAACTTTTTCAACCTGACCCCTTCTTCTTGCGTTTGATCGCCGCCGCCACAAAGGCGGCGAAGAGCGGATGGGCGCGGCCGGGCTTGGATTGAAATTCGGGGTGAAACTGCACGGCCAGAAACCACGGGTGGTTCTTGAGCTCGATGATCTCGACCAGGTTGCGGCGCGGATTAATCCCGCTCACGACCATGCCGCCCCGGCGGAGCCGGTTCACGTAGTCGTTGTTGACTTCAAAACGGTGTCGGTGCCGCTCGCGGATCGAGGCCGAGCCATAGGCGCGCGCCGCGAGGGTCCCGGGTGTCAGCGCGCATTCGTAACTGCCCAGGCGCATGGTCGCGCCTTTGTCGGCGACCTTCTTCTGCTCCGCCATCAGGTTGATGACGGGGTGCGGGGACTTGGGATCGAATTCCGTGCTGTTGGCCTCGCGCAGCTTGAGCACGTTGCGGGCGAATTCGATCACGGCGATCTGCAGCCCGAGGCACAGGCCGTAGTACGGTATCTTCCGCTCGCGGGCGTACCGCGCGGCCGCGATCTTGCCCTCGGTTCCGCGATCGCCGAAACCGCCTGGCACGAGAATGCCATCGAGGCGCTTCAGGGCGGCGAGCCCGCCGGGCTTTTCCAGCTCCTCCGCGTCGATGCGCCGCACCTCGACTTTGCAATTGTTGGCGATGCCCGCGTGGGTGATCGATTCGTAAACCGACTTGTAGGCGTCCTGCAGTTCGATGTACTTGCCGACCACTCCGATCGTAACCTGGTACTTCGGCGTCAGCAGCCGGCGCACGATCTCTTTCCAAATGTTGCGGCGCGGCGCCGGCCGCTTCAGCCCGAAAAGATCCAGCACGAGCTGGTCCATGCCCTCCTTCTGCAGCGCCAGCGGCAGCTCGTAAATCGAGTGGGCGACGTCGCGGCATTCGATCACGGCCCTGACCGGCACGTTGCAAAAAAGGCTGAGCTTCGTGCGCAGGTCGCGCTCGAGCGGATGGTCGCAGCGGCACACGAGGACGTGGGGCTGGATGCCGATCTCGCGCAGCTTGGCCACGGATTGCTGGGTCGGCTTGGTCTTGAGTTCGCCCGCCGCGGCCAGAAAGGGCACCAGCGTGACGTGAATGAAGATGACGTCGCGCGCCCCGGCCTCGTGCGCGAACTGCCGCATGGCCTCGAGGAAGGGCAGGCCCTCGATGTCGCCGGTCGTGCCGCCGATTTCGGTGATGAGGACATCCGCATTCTTCCCCCCGGCGTAAATGCGCTCCTTGATTTCGTTGGTGACGTGGGGGATCACCTGCACCGTCTTGCCCAGATAGTCTCCGCGCCTTTCCTTCTGGATCACGCTTTCGTAAACCTGGCCCGAGGTGAGATTGTTGAGCCGTGAAAGCTTGCCGCTGGTGAAACGCTCGTAGTGGCCGAGGTCCAGGTCCGTTTCCGCTCCATCAGCGAGGACATAAACCTCGCCGTGCTGAAACGGATTCATCGTGCCGGGATCGACATTGAGATACGGATCGAACTTCTGCATCCGCACGACCATGCCGCGCATCTCGAGCAGCGCCCCCAACGCGGCCGCGGTGAGCCCCTTGCCCAGCGAGGAGACCACCCCGCCCGTCACGAAGATGTACTTCATCGGTGGGAGATAGGAAGGAGCCCCGTCTCGTGCAACAAAAACGCGACGGCGGACACGACGAGAACGATCAGGAGAAGCCAAAGCGCCACGCGCAGGAGTTTCACCGCGAGCCACAGCCCCAGGCCTCCGATGACGACGCCGATCGCGATCTGCAGCCACTGCGGCCAGGCGGCGATGGGATTCCACGCGAACGAACCCGAGGAGGCGGTCAGGGCAGCGATGAGGCAAAGGGCGCCAAAGGGCATGGTTTACACAGCATCGTTCGCCGGACGGCCCATTCAAGAAAATGATTTGCCCCGGAAGGCGCCGGCCGGCCAACTCGCTGGGTGCAATCGAAACCGCAGCTCCTCACCTGGATGATCTGCGATGGCGTGCACATCGACCCGGGTTCGGGCAAGCACACCATTCTCGGGGTCTTTTCCAACATCAAGGCGATGCGCTTTCCCGTCACGCATCCGTTCATGGTTTGGTTCATGACCCTGACCGACTGCTCGCCCGGCGGGCATCGCCTGCGGATCTCCATGGGGCTGGATCCAACCTCCCCGACCCCGCTGATCGAGCGGCCTTTTGAGTCCCAGAGCCCCCTGCACAGGATCAATCTCATCAACGAGATCCGGAACCTGACCTTTCCTCAGCCCGGCGACTACGCCATCCTGATCGAGATCGACGACGAGCCCCTGCTGGCCACGAATCTCGGCGTCTCAGGTTAACCGCCGGCCCGATGGATCGGTCGGCAATTCATTTCGATCTGGTTGGGGTGGGTTCGCCCATCATGGACCTGGTCGCGCCTGTGCCGGAATCCTTCCTCATCCATTTGGACGGCTCCAAAGGCGGCATGACCCTGGTGGACGAGGGTGAGATGAGCCGCATCCTTTCGCTGCTTGGATCGGAACCTATCCAAGCCACGGGAGGATCGGCCGCCAACACGATCTTCAACGCTTCCCGCCTGGGCCTGCGAACGGCGTTCATCGGCAAGCTGGGCGACGACAAAACGGCGGAGGTCTACCGGCGTTACTACCGTGCAGCGGGCGTGAATGCGGATCGTTTCAAGCGCGGCGCCGCGCCGACCGGCCGCTGCCTTGCGCTCGTCACGCCCGACGCCCAGCGCACCATGCGCGTGTGCCTCGGCGCCGCGGCGAGTCTTTCGCCCGAGGAGATCTCGGTGGACGATTTCCGCGACTGCCGCCACGCCCACATTGAAGGTTATCTGGCGTTTAACCCGGCGCTTTGCGCGAAGGTGCTGGACTCGGCGCGAGCCGCGGGCTGCGGCATCAGCCTTGATCTGTCCTCGTTTGAGGTGGTTACCGGCGCACGCGACTGGCTCTTCAACCAGATCGGGCGCGGAATCGATATCGTGCTCGCCAACGAGGACGAAATCCGCGCGCTGCTGCCCAACAGCGGAACCGATTTCGCCGCCCTGGCGCGCGAACTGGCGGCTCTCGGCACGCTTGCCGCGGTCAAGGTCGGCAAGGACGGCGCATGGCTGGCGCGCGGCGGCGAACTTCATCGGGTGCCGCCGGTCGTGGTATCCGACGTCCTCGACACGATCGGCGCCGGCGACGCATGGGCGGCAGGGTTTCTCGCCGCTTATCTGCGAGGGCGGCCGCTGCCGGAATGCGGCGCCCTAGCCTCGCTGCTCGGCGCCGAAACCGTCCGCCATCCGGGCCCGCTGATTCCGGAATCGGCCTGGACCCGCATCCTGAAACAAGCGCGAAGCATTTCTCCAGCTTGAGGTGGAAAAGCTTCCATGCTCTAATGGCCCCTTATGTCCGCCGATCTTGCCTCGCTCGTCACCGGCATTGCGCAGCGCGCCCGCGCCGCGTCGCTCGTGCTTGCGACCGCACCGACGGCGGCAAAGAACGACGCCCTGGTCCGGTTGGCGGATGCGATAGACGGAGCGCATGATAGTATCCTTGCCGCGAATCGGCGGGATTTGACGGAGGCCGCCTCCAACCAGCTGGCCCCGGCCCAGATCGAGCGAATGACGCTCGACACCGATAGACTGAGGAAATTGGCCGCTTCGGTGCGGGAAGTCGTCAAGCTGCCCGATCCGGTGGGGGAAGTGCTGGAGGAATGGACCCGGCCCAACGGTTTGCGCCTGCGCAAGATGCGGGTGCCGATCGGCGTCATCGGCATCATCTACGAAGCGCGCCCCAACGTCACGATCGATTGCGCCGTCCTCTGCTTGAAATCCGGCAACGCCTCCATCGTGCGCGGCGGCAAGGAAATTTTCCACACCAATGCCGCCTTGGCGGCGCTGATCGGACCGGCCCTGGCCGCGGCGGGGCTGCCGGCCGATTCGGTCGCGCTCATCCCCACGACCGACCGGGCCGCGCTGACCGAACTGCTCAAGCTCGATACTCTCGTTCATTGCATCATCCCGCGCGGAGGCGAAGGCCTGATCCGGTTTGTCGCCACGCATAGCTCAATCCCGGTGATCAAGCATTACACGGGCGTATGTTTCGTCTATGTGGATGCGGCGGCCGACGCGGGCATGGCCGAGACGATCACCGTCAACGCCAAGGTTCAGCGCCCCAGCGTATGCAACGCGGCGGAACAGCTTCTGGTGCACGCAAGCGTCGCGGAAGCGCTGCTGCCCCGTCTCGGCCGTGCATTGGCAAATCAAGGTGTCGAGCTGCGTTGCGACGCCCCCGCCGCCGCGATCCTCGCCCGCGCCGGAGTGCGGCACCGGGCCGCGCAGCCGGCCGATTTCACAGCCGAGTTTCTCGATCTCATCCTGGCCGTCAGGGTGGTCGATTCGCTCGAAGCCGCCATTGTCACGATCAACCGGGACGGCTCGGCCCATAGCGACGTCATTGTCACGGGCGATGAGTCGGCCGCCCGGCGTTTTCTCGCCGGCGTGGACAGCGCGGCTGTGTTCTGGAACGCCAGCACGCGCTTTCACGATGGATTCGAGTTCGGCTACGGCGCGGAAATCGGCATCAGCACCGACCGCCTGCATGCCCGCGGCCCGATGGGGCTGCGGGAATTGTGCACGCACAAGTTCCTGATTTTTGGCAGCGGGCAGATACGCGGCTAAGATTCCTTTGCGGTTGCAGGGAACCCCCTTCGGGCGTAGCTTTCAATCAGAGTACCGCGCGCCCCTGAGCTTCTGTGCGATGACCCATCGGCCCCAAAAATTTCTCGCGTTCATGACCGCCGCGATCCTCGGCGCCGCGGCGGCACGGGCGCAGTCGGCGGCCCCTTCGTCGGCGGAAGACACCGGCGACAAGGCCGCGGCCTCCCCATCGACGACCGGCGGCGCCACGCCGCCGCCCAAGGCCGCTCACGATATATCCCCCGAAACGGAGTCTCTCCTTGAGGCCAGGCGCCCGAAATTCGATCCGCCCAAACCGACCCCGCCACCCAAACCGGACGATCAGCTCCTGGACCTGCGCGATATCGACAAGCCGAAGAACCAGATTATCCGGCTGCCCAAGGTCGTCGTAACCGAAAAGCCTCCGCCCATTTTTTCCCAGCGGGAGATCAACACAAAGGACGGCCTGGAGGATATCGCGTTGAAAACCTACCTCGTTGATCCACGCAACATGTCCCCCGCCGCGGCCGCCGCCCAGCGCATGCTCTTTGGGGGCTATGCCTTGGAGCAGTATCAGGAGCAGGAAAGGCTGAACAATATCGCTTCCTTGAAGGACACGGCCAACATGTTCCAGGGCGCGGGGGACAAGGATGAGGCCAATCTGCTTAAAAATGTGAGCGCGGACACTTATCTGCAGCGGGGAGACTTCGGCACTTCGGCGCCCGATCAGCCATCGGGGAGCAATCCCTTCCAGTATCAGTACCTGAATAAGACGGATATCAGCCCCTCCTCGCCCTGACGGGGGCTTTGCGCCGGCCCGTTCGGCCGCGACGCAAACCTATCGCCAACGGCGGGATTTGGCCGCAGCTTTTGGTAGGTATGGCTGTCCCTCACGAATACCAAATCCTGCGTGAATTGCTCGCCCGCGAGCCAGGTTGGGTCTCCGGCGCGACCCTGGCCGCCAAGCTTGGAGTCAGCCGGGTGTCGGTCTGGAACCGGATGAAGAAGCTGCGTGAGGAAGGGTTCGCGTTCGAGGCCCGGCCCGCGCGCGGCTACCGGCTGGCCGGCCGGCCGGCCGCGCTGCACGCCGCGCTCATCGAAATGCAGCTCAAGGTGCGTCCCCGCGGATTCAGCCTGATCGTGGCGGATGAAGTCGACAGCACGAACGACGAGGCCGCTCGGCAGCTGGCGGCGGGACGGCCCGCGCCTTTCGCCGTGCTCGCGCGGCGGCAAACCCGCGGACGCGGGCGCTTCGGGCGTTCGTGGCACAGCGAGGCAAACGGCAATCTTTACGCGAGCTTCGCCTTCAGGCCGCGCGTGCCGCCCGGGGCGATGCAGACCTTCACCCTGTGGATGGGCGTGAATATCTGCGAACTGATCGCAAATTTCACCCCGCTGCAGCCGGGGCTAAAATGGCCCAACGATCTCGTCTTCGATGGCCGCAAGGCGGGCGGCATGCTGACCGAGGCGCGCATGGACGCGGATGAAATCCGCGATCTGGTCTTCGGACTGGGCCTGAACGTCAACAGCCCGGCCGAAGCCTGGCCCTCCGAACTCGCGCGCCGCGCGGTTTCGCTGGCGGAGCTCACCGGCGCCCCGCTGGACCTCAACCGGCTGATCGCCGCCCTGATCGGACGCGTGCTGCTCGCCTACCAGAAATTTGCCGACGGGGATCACCGTCGGAGTTTTGCCGATCTTT
>DAISJK010000020.1:0-7649 GCA_036821505.1 Opitutaceae bacterium | reverse complement strand
AGCCGGAGGATGCACCTGAAGGCTGAGCCTTTCGCGGCAGTCGAGCCACTTGACCAGGATGGGGAAGCGGCGCTCGGCCGGCCAAGCCGGGCTCATGATCCAGGAACCATGGCGTTCGATCACCGTGCGGAGCGCGAGACCGTTCATCGAGCCGCCCTCGACTACCGACTGGGCCTCCGGTCGGTCCACGATTTCCCAGCTTTCGCCGATCGGCCGATCCGCCGGCAGACTGCGCCCGAATGTCGATTCCAGGGCGCGACCGCCCCAGACTCGCTCCTGATACACCGGTCGAAAGCAAAGGAGTTCTCGGGGCGTCACGCGTGGCGAACTGCGGGGTTCAAGAAAGCTTCTATTTGACTGGCCGGAGGGTTAGCATCCAATCCGCTGAAAAGCCCTTGCCAACCACAAAAGGCAGCCCAGCGCTGATGCCAAAACCCGATAGCCCAAGCTTGAGCGGCGGCCGGCCTGTTTCCGGCGCCCGACCGCGGCCGCATTGGCTGGTCGCAGTGGGTTGCTTCCTGCTCGGCACCCTGCTGACGGTCGCTTTTGCGGGGTACAGCCCCGATCAGACCACCGCCGTGACGACCAATCCAACCGGGGTCAATCCGGTCGGGAGCTTCGGCGCCTACGCGACGTGGCTTGCTTTCTTCAGCCTCGGAATCGGCGCCTTCTGGCTGCCGGTCTTTCTTTTCTGGCTGACGTATGTCGCGGTGCGAAATGCGCGTCATGTAACGGTGACCCGGCTGGTCGCAATGGCCGTCTGCCTCATGGCTTTTTCCGGCCTGGCCACTCCGCTGCAGGGCTTTCTCGGCCTTAGCCCGCAGACTTTTCCGAATGGCGCGGGCGGCGAGATCGGGAAGCTCCTTTATCGAAGCATCCTGCGAGACTTCCTCGGGGTGTTCGGCGCGGTCTTCCTGCTCGGCGCGATCTACGGCTCCAGCCTCGTGTTCATCTTCACGCGCGATGTCGGCGCGGAGATCGACCGCCTGATGGGGCAGTTCGCCGCTTGGCGCCAGGCCCGCGCACAACGCCGCGCGGCCGCACCCCTCCTCGGAAAAGGACGGGGCGCGGAAGCCGATGCCCGGCGCAAATCCGACGAGCAGGCCCGCCCGCCGCTCGTTCTCACTCCGGTGGGACCGGCGAACAAGAACGTGCTCGTTCCGAAAACCCAGGAAACAGCCGTTTCGCGGAAAGGCGCGGCAAAGGCGGATGCGCCGTCCGCGGCCAAGATCGAACTGAATATCGTGAAGCCGGAGGAAACGAAGCGCGCGCGCGCGGTCGCCGCCCAGGGCAAGGACAGCGACTACCGATTCCCGCCGATCTCGCTGCTCAAGGAGCAGGTGCGGGCGTCCGGACCCAGCAACGAGGAAGAGCACCGCCGCAACGCCGAGAACCTGCTGCGAATCCTGGGCGAATTCGGCGTGGATGTCTCCCTCGGGGAGATCCATGTCGGCCCGGTGATCACGCGGTATGAGGTCGTCCCGGCGGCAGGCGTGCGGGTGGAAAAAATTTCCGGATTGGACAAGAACATCGCGCTCGGCATGCGGGCCCAGTCCGTCCGCATCCTGGCGCCCATCCCGGGCAAGGCGGCGGTCGGCGTCGAGGTGCCCAATCAGCACCCCACTCCGGTGGGGCTCCGCGAAATCCTTGAGAGCGAAGATTGGAATTCCGCGCGGGCCGACCTGCCGATCGCGCTCGGCAAGGACGTCTCGGGCAAGCCGCTTATCTCGGACCTGACCAAGATGCCGCACCTTCTGATCGCGGGCGCGACCGGCTCGGGCAAATCGGTCTGCGTCAACGCGATCATCGCCTCGATTCTTTACTCGAAGAGCCCGCGAGACGTGCGGCTGATCATGGTGGACCCCAAGATGGTGGAGCTGAAGATATTCAACGTGCTGCCGCACATGCTCATACCCGTATTAACTGAGCCGAAGAAAGTTCCGGCCGCGCTCAAGTGGCTTCTGCGCGAGATGGAGCAGCGCTACCAGATTTTCGCCAAATCCAACGTCCGCAACATCGTCGGCTTCAACAACCGCCGCAAAGGCGGGAAGGAGGAGCCCGCGCCGGTCGATCCGCAGGCCGCGCTCGCGGGCCTGGGCATCCCGCCGGTCGACGACATCGAAATCCCCGACCGCCTTCCCTACATCGTCGTCCTCATCGATGAACTGGCCGACCTGATGATGATCGCGCCGGCGGAGATCGAAACCAACATCGCCCGCCTGGCCCAATTGGCGCGCGCCGCGGGCATCCATCTGATCATCGCGACGCAGAGGCCGTCGGTGAACGTGGTCACGGGAATAATCAAGGCCAACCTGCCCTCGCGCATCGCCTTCCAAATGGTGTCCCAGATAGACTCGCGCACGATCATCGACACGAAGGGCGCCGACAACCTCATCGGACGCGGCGACATGCTTTTCACCCCGCCGGGCACGTCCCATATCCTGCGCGCACAGGGCGCCTTCGTGGCCGACGAGGAAATCCAGGGCATCGTCGACTTCCTGCGCGAGAACAACGCCCCGCCGGTCTATGCCCAATCGGTGCAGCAGCAGATCGACCGCACGGCCGAGGAAGACGCGGAGGGGGAGGATGGCGGCGGGGACGATGACGATCTCGGCGACGACGAGGCGCTCTACAGCCAGGCCCTGGACGTGCTCAAGGCCACGCGCCGCGCCAGCACCTCAATGCTCCAGCGGCGCCTGCGCATCGGCTACAATCGCGCCGCCCGCATCATGGAAATCATGGAGGAGAAGGGCCTGGTCGGGCCGGAGAACGGCTCCAGCCCCCGGGAAATTCTCGCGGACTTGGACAAGCTATGACAGCGGGGGGCAAAGCAAAGTTGGTTGATTTGCGACCAGCAAGCCCGTAGCACTTCGTATCAGGAACCATGCAGACCATCGGCGAACGCCTCGAAGACGCGCGGAAGAAAAAAGGAATATCCATCCGCGAGGCGGCCGAAGCGATCAAGGTGCGCGGCGACTATCTGCAAAGATTCGAGGGCAATCACTTCGACATCGGCCTGAACGAAATTTATGCCCGCGGCTTCCTCCGAAATTACGCCGCTTATCTGAAGCTGCCGGCGGATCGGATCATGAGCGACTATGCTTCGCTCGGCCATGCCGAAGAACGTCCCCGGCAACCGAGCCGCGAAGTGTACGGCCGGATGGATTTGTCCGGAACGGCGGGCGAGGACCGCGACGAAAAAGAGTCCCCGCTGCCGGAGGCGCCGGCGCCGGGGAAGCCGCGCCAGCAGCCGTACATACCCCGCAGCAGCGGCGGGGTGCCGGGCCAGCCGTTCCTGGGCCAGGCCGCCATCTACAAAGGCGGCATCATCGTTTTGGGCGCGGCCGCGGTCTTGCTGCTGATCTGGCTGGTTAAATCTTTGAGCTCCGGGAGCGCGTCCGAATCCAGCCGGGCGGCTCCCGCGCCCGCCGCCGCCGTGGCGCCCGCCGCCGCGGGAAATTCCACCGTGGCGATTTCCGCCCTCGACAATGTCCGCATCAAAGTGGTGCGGCAGTCCGACGGAGCGGAATTGTTTCAGGGCACCCTGGCCGCCGGGGAGCGCAGGGAGTTCCCCAACACACCCCTTCGCGTCACCGCGACGGCCCTTGAATCGATCCGAATCGAATACAAGGGCGCTCGCTACAGCGTCTCGAAAAGCGGCTACGGTCAGACGGCGTTCGACTTTTCAGGGAAGTAAACGCCGTCTCGGACCACTCGCTCACGCTCGCAGCCACGAGGATGGGGTGGCTGCGAGCGTGAGCGAGTGGTCCGAGAGTCTTGTATTTAACGAAGCGCCACCGGCGCGCCAAGGATTTCCCGCAGCACCATCGCGCGGCGCGCGTTGAGAGGATTGCGAAGCTCGGAGAGCCACCCGCCACTCTCCAAGGCGGGCGCTCCGGGCAAAGTCGAGGGGGCACGCAGCATAGCGGCTCGTTTGTCCGCCTCGGCATTCGCCGCCTCCAATTCCTTCATCTTGGCGAAAATCCTCTTCTGTTTCTCGGCGGCGGCGTCGAGCTCGGAAAAATCCGGCGGAGCCTCGCGAACGGGAGGAGGCTCCTGCTCCCTTTGAAACGCGGTCGGAGCAGCCGCCCCCCGCCGCTGATCGATCTTGCGGCGGATATCCTCCTGCACCCGGCGGGTTTGCTCGTCGGGATCAGCCTGCGCCGTCTGCGCATTCCGCCGAGCCTTGGCGTCGCTGCGCTGCTTCAGCCAGGCCATGGCCGCCCCCGCAATGACGACAAACGGTCCTACGTCGAAATGCATCGCGCCGATTCCCGTGTTTATTTCTTCTGCTCGGGCTGCGCGATCGACTGGCGCATGGAGGTGTCGGCCTGGATGTTCTCCATCTTGTAATAGTCCATCACCCCGAGCCGCCCGCTGCGAAAGGCCTCGGCCATGGCCAGAGGCACCTGCGCCTGCGATTCGACGACCTTGGCCTGCATCTCCTGCACGCGGGCTTTCATTTCCTGCTCGAGCGCCACGGCCGCGGCACGGCGGATTTCGGCCTGGGCCTGCGCCATGTTCTTGTTGGCCTCGGCCTGGGCGACCTGGAGCCGGGCGCCGATGTTCTCGCCGACATCCACGTCGGCGATGTCGATCGACAAGATTTCGAACGCCGAGCCCACGTCGAGCCCGCGCGCCAGCACGGTCTTGGAAATGCTGTCGGGCGACTCGAGGACGTGCTTGTAGCTGTCCGCGACGCCGATAGTCGTGACGATGCCCTCGCCCACCCGCGCGATGATCGTCTCCTCCTTGGCGCCGCCGACGAAGCGGTCCAGATGCGTGCGCACCGTCACCCGCGCCTTGACCTTCACCTGGATGCCGTCCTTGGCCACGCCGTCGATCGTCGTGCGTCCGCTTTCGGGATTGGGGCAATCGATCACCTTGGGATCGACGGAGGTGCGCACGGCCTCGACCACGGACTTGCCCGAGCCCTTGGTCGCCAGATCGATCGCGCACGCGCGGTCCCAGTCGAGCACGATGCCGGCTTTTTGCGCGGCGATCAGGGCCTGCACGGTCGGCACCACATTGCCGCCGGCGAGGTAGTGGGCGGCTATCTTATCGGTGGTGATCTGGATGCCGGCCTTGACCGCCGTGATGCGGGCCATCACGACGAGGCTGTAGGGCACGCCGCCCAGCTTCATGCCGACCAGGTTGGAGATGCTGACGGGAGCGCCGTTGAGCCGCGCTTTCAGCCAGGTGCTGAAGTAGGACAGGAAAATGCCCAGGAAGATCAGCAGGACGATCGCGATGGGGATCAGAACGAGAAGCGGGAGGTTGTCCGACATGGAGTTTATGTATTAATTTTTGGATACGATGAGACGAAAGTGATCCTGCCCGACGACGCGCAGGGCCGCGCCCTTGGCGGCGAGGCCCGACTGGCAAAAAGCCTCATAGCGGCGGCCTTCGACCAGGATGTAGCCGCTGGGCGCGAGCGTCGTGAGCGCCTCGGCCGGCTTGCCGACGACATCGGCCGGAGCGAGCGGCTGTTTGTCCGAGCCGGACGACGCATGCACCACCAAGCCGCGGCCGAAACGGGTGCGGGGCAGGATCACCAGCTCAAGATAAACAGTGATGCCAAGGAGGCCGACCGCCGCCAGCGCCGCCAGGCCCGCGTCCACCGCGCCGTAGGCGCGGTACGTGAAGGCCGCGCCCGTCAGCATCGACGCCGCGCCGGCGATCGCCAGGACGAAGCTCGATGCGAAAATATCCGCGGCCAGGAGCGCCACCCCCATCAGAAAGAAAAGAAGGACGGCCGTCATGACTCGATTGATTCCACAACCAGCCCAAAATCAGAGCGCCCGCGCACCAGGACCGGCATGCCGGCGGCGACCGTTCCGATCTCGACCTTGGCCTCGAATCTGCGGCCGTCGATCTCGACCTGCCCGCCGGGGCGCAGCGCGGTCGCCGCCATCGCGCGGCGTCCAACCAGGGACGCAAGATCCAGCCCGGTTTCCGGCGACACGCCGGCCAGCTGCGCGGCTCCCCCTGAGGTCGCGCCGACGACGAGCCGATCCCAAATCCAGCCACGAGGCAGAAAACGCAGCGCGGCCGCGCCCAGGGCTATCGCGATGCCCAGACCGAGGCCCAGATCGGCGAGGGGGCGGACGAACGCGTCCGTGGACCACGCAACCCTGATCGGCTCTTTGGGCCAGAGATCCGCCATCGACCACAGGAGGGACCCCAGCATCAGGCCTAAACCGGCCGCGCCGAGAAAGCCCGCCGTGTGGAAAAAGATAATCTCGAGCAGGACGAGCACGGCGCCCACGGCGAACACAACCACCGGCTCATGACCGGAAAGCCCCGCGACGAAATTGCCGAGGAAC
Organism: Opitutaceae bacterium; assembly: GCA_036821505.1. Taxonomy (GTDB): domain Bacteria; phylum Verrucomicrobiota; class Verrucomicrobiia; order Opitutales; family Opitutaceae; genus Palsa-1447. Next base: position 1,323 of record DAISJK010000020.1, on the reverse strand, counting down.
ACCAGCGCGAGCAGGGTGAGGCCGGCTATGCCGAAACCGCCAAAATGAGAGAGCTTGAAAGCGATGAAGAGCGAGAGCATCCCCAGCCCCAGCAATACCGGCGAAGCTTCGTTGAGAAAGACGGCGAGACGCTCGGACCATGTGACCTCGAGCCGTTGCACCTCATAGCCGCCCACGCCGAATTTTTGGGTGAGAAGCGCGTCGAGGCTCGGCGCGATGCCGGCGCCGAGCAGCGGCCGGGGCGGATCGCCATAAGTCTTCATCGCCTCGGCGGCGGTGAGCGAGAGCAGGCTGCCCTTTTCCTTGATCACCTGGCCGTCGATGTTCAGCTCCGTGTCAGCGTCGATCATCGCGGAGATCACCTGTCCGCGATAACCCTTTCCTTCGGAAACGGCGCGCATGCGCGCCTTGAGGTAGCTCACGAGCTTCATCTTCATCGTGGCGTCGACATCCTCGCCGCCCGCTCCGACCGGGGCGGCCGCGCCGATGATTCCATCGGGCGCGAACCAGATTTCCGTCGTCATCGCGGAAATGAACGAACCGGCCGACATGGCCTCGTTGTCCACGTAGGCGATCGTCGTCCCGTGGAATTTGCCGATCGCCTCCATCATCTGAAGGGTGACGTCGATTGCTCCGCCCGGAGTCTTGATGTCCAGCACGACGACATCGGCCCCGCCGGCCTCCGCCTCCTTGAGCCCGCGCCGCAGGATGTAGAGCGCCGGAGTCGCGATTTCATCGCGCAGCGGAATCACCACCACTCGTTCGGGACGCGCAACCGTGACTGCGGCCGTCGCGCTGCCGGGAGCGGCCGCGGCAAGGATGCCAAGGAGGATCGAAAGGCATCGCCGCATGAGGGACCGAAGACCCTATCAGTCGGCGGCATCGAAGCAAGCACGCTGCGGACGTCGGCGGATTGTGACATTAGGCAGGGGGCCAAGGCCAACTTTTCACTCGTGCGGCGGGGCGGGAACGTGCAAGATCGCGGGTTTCCCAGATGAAGCACTTCCTCAAAGAGAGCGACCTGACGCCGCGAGAGATCGACGGAGTCTTCTCGCTCGCCCGCGAATTCAAGCGGGGCCGCGGCCGTCCGAGCTCGACCCCCCTGGCGGGCCAGACCTGGGCGCTTGTGTTCGCCAAGTCGAGCACGCGCACCCGGGTGTCCTTCGAGGTCGGCATACGCGAGATCGGCGGCCAGGCGATTTTTCTCAACCAAAACGACATCCAACTCGGCCGGGGCGAGTCCATCGAGGACACGGCCCGGGTGCTGTCGCGCTTCGTGCACGGATTGGTCGTGCGCACCTTCGCCCACTCCGACTTGGAGCG
>DAISJK010000019.1:0-7690 GCA_036821505.1 Opitutaceae bacterium | reverse complement strand
CCACGCCGCGGACGACGACCTGTTCCATATATGCGACTTCTTCTTTCACAAGGGTGCCTGGTTCATGGTTGAAGGAGGACCGAACTTCGAAAGCGACGTTGTACTTCTTGGCAAACTCGACCGAGCGCGACTGCATGACCTTGGAGCCGGACGAAGCGATCTCCAGGAGCTCGTCATAAGAAACTTCGGGTAATTTTTGAGCGGCTTTCACCACTCTGGGGTCGGCTGTATAGACGCCGTCGACGTCGGTGCAGATCTGGCAAAGGTCGGCCTTGAGCGCGGCGGCAAGCGCGATCGCCGTGAGATCCGAGCCGCCGCGGCCGAGGGTCGTGATCAGGCCCTCTTCGTTGATGCCTTGGTAGCCGGCCACCACGACCACTTTTCCCGCATCGAGATCGCGCTCAATGGCTTTGGAATTGATGGTCTTGATCTTCGCCTTGGTGTGAACCTTGTCGGTGAAGATTCCGGCCTGCGCGCCCGTGTAGCTGACAGCATCCACGCCGATGCCGTGCAGGGCCATGGCCGTGAGCGCGACGGTTTCCTGTTCGCCGATTGCCAGGAGTTGGTCGAGCTCGCGCTCGCTCGGATTGTCGCAGACTGTTTTGGCCCGGGCCAGCAATTCATTGGTCACGCCCGCCCGGGCCGAAACGACGACGACGACCTGGTTGTCCTTGTCGCGCACGTCCTTGATGCGCTGGGCTACCTTTTTGATCCGTTCGACGTCGCCGACCGAGGTGCCGCCGTATTTTTGGACGATGCGTGGCATGGCACAATAGGATCAGGCGGCGAAATCGCCGATGCGCAGGAGCAGCGGGCGCTCCAGCACCACCGGCAGGCGGGATAGATGCCTAAGCGTCAGGCCCATGGCGCGCTCGTCGCTTTGATGCGTGGTCAGGACGAGCGAAGCGGCTCCAGGCCGTTCGGCGGGATTCTGAATGACCGTGGCTATGCTCACTCGGTGGCGGGCCATCGCGGACGCGACACGTGCCAGCACGCCGGGTTCATCGCGCACGGTCAGGCGCAGATAAAAGCGCCCGTGGATGCGACTTGGCGGCGCCAGCCGGCAGCGGGGGGCGCCCGGCTTCTCCGCACGGCCTGGATGTGTCCCGTGGCCGCGGCTAAGCAATACGACCGCAGCGGCAATGTCCCCGATGACGGCGCTGGCGGTGGCGTCCTGACCGGCGCCCGGACCGCTGTAAACCGTCGTGCCCACAATGTCGCCGGTCACGGAAATCGCATTCAGCACTCCGCCCACGCTGGCAAGGGCATCGCCCACCGGGAGCAGCGTTGGATGCACACGAACGCTGAGTTCACCGGCGGCAAAGTCGCGTTCGATTACGGCCAGCAGTTTGATCGCGTATCCGAGTGTGGCGGCATTGTGGAGGTCGGCCGGAACGATCCGGTCAATGCCCTCGACGACCATGGCTTCGGGCTTCACCCACATGCCGTGGGCAAGCCACGCGAGAATCGACGCCTTGTGCGCGGTATCCCATCCCTCGACATCGAGCGATTCATCCGCCTCGGCGTAACCCAGCCGCTTGGCGTCGGCGAGCACCCGGGCGTAGGGCGCGCCCAAGGCCTTCATCTGGGTGAGGATGTAATTGCAGGTGCCGTTGAGGATGCCGTAGATGCGCGGAAAACGATTGCCGACCAAGCCCTCGCGCAACGCGTTCACGATGGGGATGCCTCCGGCGACGCTTGCTTCGAAAAAGAAGTGCCCTCCGTGGCGCGAGGCAGTCTCGAAAATTTCCGCCCCATGCGCGCAGATGAGCGCCTTGTTCGCTGAAATCACAATCTTGCCCCGGCTCAGCGCCGCAAGGGTGACCTCACGTGCCAAGCCCGTTCCTCCCATCAATTCGCATACGATTGGAATATCGGGATCCTTTGCGATCGACAGGGCATCTGTGGTCAGCCGCGCCGCCGGAACCAGCACCTTGCGTCCTTTGCGCAAATTGCGCGCCGCTACGCGGGAGATCTCCAATCGGACATCCCCGAGCTGTTCCAATTCGGAGCGCAAGCGGTTGAAATGCTTCCACACGCCCTGGCCGACGGTGCCAAGGCCGCAGAGGCCGATCCTTATAACTGAAGCCGGCATGGGATCAGCCTTTCCCTCCGGCCCTGCTCTCGGTGCCGTTCAGCAGGCGGCCGATATTTGCGCGATGCCGCCAAATCACGAAGGCGCACACGACGGCCGAGACGGTTGTAAGCCAGGAAGGCGGCCGACCCAGCACCCAGGCGGCTAAGGGCAGCGCCAGGGCGGAACAGATCGAAGCGAGGGAGACGTAGCGCGAAAGGAAGAATACCCCAATCCAGACCGCGGCGCTGATCAGGGTCGGAAGCGGCAGCAGCACCAGAAACCCGCCTGCCCCCGTGGCCACGCCCTTGCCGCCGCGGAACCCGGCGAAGCAGGAAAACGAGTGGCCGAACATGGCGAAAATAAGGCCTATAAAGCCGAGCAACTTGGGCTCGAAAGCAAAATAGAGCGGCCATCCGGCGGCCAATGCTCCCTTTAGAGCGTCGAGCACGAATACGGTATTTCCCGCGCGCGCGCCCAGAAGCCGCCGAACGTTGGTGGCGCCCGAACTGCCGCTACCCTCCTTGAATATGTCGATGCCGCGAGATTTGGCCACGAGGTAACCGAATGGCAGGGCGCCAAGGAAATAGCCCGCAAGGGCGGCCGCGGCGAGCGGTTCCAAATGATGGAAATCTTCCGGGGCGGGCATGGGGTTGTCGGATGCGCCTACAACTGTATGAACTTCGCCATCTTGATCGCGGCATGCCCCTTGATCTGCTGCCGGGCCTTTTCGCCCGGCTCGGTATCGACGCGCACGACCATATAGGCGGTCCCACCGGGCGTAAGACGGCTGAGCGACATGTCGGCGATGTTGACTCCGTCTCCGCCCAAAATCGCGCCGATGGCGCCGACCATGCCGGGCTGATCCACATTTTCGAGAACGAGAAGCTTGCCCTCGGCCGCCACATCGACGTCGCGTCCGTTGATAGCGACGATGCGCGGCTGGCTGGCTCTGCCCGTGAGCGTTCCCGCGGCGGAGGTGGCGGAGCCGTCCGCGGCCAAAGCTTCGACTTGCACAAGCTCGGTGTAGTCGCTCTCGCCGGCGGATTTCACAACCTCGGCATGGATTCCTAGGCGCTGAAGCACCACCGGGGCGTTGACGAAATTGACCTCGTCGCCGCCGATGCGGCGAAGAAACCCGCGCTCTATGGAACGCGTGACAGGATTGGCGTCCCAGTCGTTGATCTTACCCCAGTAGGTCACGCGCAGAGTCGCAATCTGGCGGGGCGCCAACTGCTGCACGAGCGTGCCCAGCTTGGCGCCGAGGTCGAGATAGGGCCCTAGCACCTTGAGCGCGGCGGCGTCGATCGAGGGCACATTGACGGCATTGCGGATGACTCCGCCCTTCAGCACGTCGGCGATTTGCTCGGCGACTTCGATTCCGACCGCGTCCTGGGCCTCGGCCGTCGAGGCGCCGAGGTGCGGAGTAAGAACGACGTTGGGCAGCTTGCGTAGCTCGCTGTCCACCGGCAGCGGCTCCTCCTCGAACACATCAAGGCCGGCCGCCGCCACATGGCCCGATTTGAGAGCCGCCAGCAGGGCCGATTCCTTGATGATGCCTCCGCGGGCGCAGTTGACAAGGCGGACACCCTTCTTGGTTTTGGCCAGCGCGGCTTCATCAATCATGTGCTTGGTTTCGTCGGTCAGTTGCATGTGCACGGTGATGAAGTCCGATTGCGCGAGAAGCTCGTCGAGCGAAAGGGACTCCACTTGCATCGCCTTGGCGCGGCTTGGCGCAAGGAACGGATCGTGGGCTACCACGCGCATTCCGAAGGCTTGGGCGCGCTTGGCCACCTCGCCGCCGATGCGGCCGAGACCGACGATGCCGAGGGTCTTGCGAAAAAGTTCGAGACCAGAGAAGCTTTTGCGGTCCCACTGACCCGCCCGCATCGAGGCGGCGGCCTGGGGCACCGGCCGGGCCCCGGCCAGAATATGGGTGAAGGTCAGCTCCGCCGTCGCGATCGTGTTGCCCGACGGGGTGTTCATCACGATCACCCCGCGTTCGGTTGCCGCATCGACATCGACATTGTCAATCCCCACTCCCGCCCGTCCCACCACCTTGAGACGCGGCGCGGCCGCGATCACCTCGGCGGTGATTTTGCTTTCCGAACGCACGGCGATCGCCTCCACGTCCCGCACCAACTCCAGCAGCTTGGCCGGAGATGATCCATAGGCCTCAACGACTTCGAAGCCGGGCTGCTGCCGCAGCCAGGCCACTCCTTTGGGGGAAATCTTATCCGCGACCAGAATTTTCATGGGAAGATTGCTTGGGAAAAAGGGAGGATGGATAGCTTTTGGCAGGCGGTGCGGCAAGCAAGGATGAAGGCATGAAATTCACATCCGGGAATGTTGCGCTTTTCCATCAGTCGCAAACGCATAAGAATGCCCTTCGACTGAATGGAACATTTGCTTGCTTGTGGCATTCTACGAGCTGTAGCAACCTGCTTATTCGAAGGGTCTGGATGCTGCGCCCGGCCCTATGCCATGAAACCCAACGTCGATATCATGTCTGGCGGGCGCGACCTGCGCTTCGACTCCTTGCGCGGGCTGATGCTGCTGATGATGACGCTCAACCACATCCCCAGCCCGCTGCGGGTGTTCACCGATCGCTGGATCGGGCTTTTTGCCTCGGCGGAGGGATTCGTTTTCATTTCCGGCCTGCTGGCGGGAATGGTTTACACCCGAAGGCTGCGCAAGACCGGGCCGGAGGGGTTGCGCAGCGCCGTCATCCACCGTGCGAACATGATCTATGCCTGGCATGCTTGCGCGCTCATCCTCGCGCTGCTGGCCGTCCAGGTGATCGAACACACGGTCGGCTATTGCTCCTGGGCGGCGCCGCAGCTTTTTTTCCAGAATCCATGGCTTGGCGGCCTGCTTGGCCTGACTCTCCTCTACCAACCCGGGCTCTTCGACATCCTTCCGATGTACTGCGTTTTCGTGCTCATGCTGCCTTTCGTGCTGAAGGCCCTGGAAGCCGGCCGGGGCAAGTGGGTGCTGGCGCTGAGCGCGCTGGCCTGGGCGGCGGTGCAGGGATCGCCGCCCATCGACAATGCGCCTCTCTATCCGATCAACGTGGGCACATTCAATCTGTTTGCCTGGCAGTTGCTCTTTGTGATCGGAGTCGTCATCGGGCACGCCCAAGCCGCCCGGCCCGCTTCCCGCATGCGCTTCAATCCACTGGCATTCGTCGCGGCCGGCGGCCTCGCCTTCTATTGCTGGGGCATCCAACACTGGCAGTGGCGCCCGCCCTGCCCCGACTATCTTTTCGGCATCTCGCTCAATAAGCCATCCCTGGGGCTGCTGCGTCTGGCCGATTTCGGAGCGGTCGCCTACCTCGTCGCATTGGCCGCGTCCCGGGCCCCCGCTCTATTCACGTGGCGGCCCTTGGCCTTCCTCGGACAGCATTCGCTGGCTGTGGTCGCGGCCCAAAGCCTGTTCGTCATGTTGGTGCTTCAATTTTCCCCGCTCTTTGCGACTCAATTCCGCATTTGGATCGTGGCAGCCGCCTGCGTGGCTTGCCTGTTTGCCGCGGCCGCCGTGCATGCACGTTTTTCCCGCAAGGCGGCGGGCGGCGACCCGCTCAAATCTCGCAAGCCCGATGCTCCGCCCCTGAGCAGGCCGCACGACGTCCGGGCGGGTTAACCGTCAATTAAGGTCACGAATCGATCCGAACTCGGGATCGAAAAGGCGCCGGTAGATGCGCACGATCATGCCGTCGGTCAAGCCGGCCAGCCAATCGCAGATCTGCCGCGCCTTGCCTTGCTCAGTCGGTTCGTCGTCGATCAGGCGTCCGACTCGCGGAGGCAATATCCGCACGATACGCGCGGGACGCTCCACGTAGTTATGCCAGCATGAGCGCCACAGGTCCCAAAGCACGCTCCGGGCCTTGTGCTCCATTTGCTGAAGTTCGGGGCTCTCGAAGATGATGTCGTTGGCGAGCCGCTTCCAAAAGGCGGCCTCGCGTTCGGCTGCCGGGGCTACCGCCAGCTCGAATCGGTAGCGGTGGGTGCGATCGGCCATGAAATTATCGCGCCGGCGCAGCCGGCACGCGCGGATGAAGCCCCCTATTTTCCGGGAAAAGATGAGCTCGATGTTGTCGCGACGGATGGCCTCGAAAAGCCCGGCAAGCCATTTTTCTTCGCCTCGGTCGATCCCAACCCCCACCGCCCATGCCTGCATGCGCTCGATCGTGAGAAATCCGGCCTTCACTCCGTCCACGATGTCGTTGAGTGAGTAGGCCGCGTCGTCGGCCCAGTCCATGATCTGGCACTCCACGCTCTTGAGCGCGTTGAGCTTTTCGCCGCGGACGAGCTGCTGCGGCATCTCTTCCCCCCCGAAGACGAAGTCTCGGACGCCGGCCTGGGAATCATAGAGAAAATGATTGCGCGGAGGGGCCTGAAATTCGCCGAATAGTAATTTATACTTGAGGACTCCGTCGAGCAGCGCCCTGGTCGGCTGCATCCCGCGCACGCCGCCCCCGTCCTGATAGAGGGTTTCAGTCAGCAAGTGCAGCGTCTGGGCGTTGCCTTCGAACCCGCCCCAGGGCCGCATCAGCTCCTGCAGGGTGCGCTCGCCCGAGTGCCCAAACGGCGGGTGCCCCAGGTCGTGCGCCAGGCAGGCCGCCTCCACCAGATCGGCGTCGATCCAGAAGTCGGCGCGCAGGGGAGCGCCCCGCGCTCTCAAATAGGCGCAGATGGAGCGGCCGATCTGCGCCACTTCCATCGAATGAGTCAGCCGCGTCCGATAAAAATCGTGCTCACCGGAAAGAAAAACCTGCGTCTTGGACTGCAGCTTGCGAAAGGCGTGGGCGTGGATGATCCGGTCGCGATCGATTTGAAACGTGTTGCGATAGTCGGTCTTGCGCGGTCGGCCCCAATTTTTGCGGTCGAAATCGCTATAAAATTTATTCGTCATGCCGGGGCCGCCCCACCCCCGAAAAAGTCCCTCACCGCCGAGGCCACTTCCGCCCGTGGAATCTCGCGCTCCGTGCGGTCGGTCAGATCGCGGAGCTTCACCACTCCCTTGGCGAGTTCCTCGCTTCCGTAAATCAGCGCCAGACGCGCCCCCGATTCGGCCGCGGCTTTGAATTGCTTGCCGAAAGCCGATTCCTTCATCGGATACTCGACGCGATATCCGGTGCTCCGGAGTGCATGAATATCGGCAAACGCCGCGGAACGCTCCGCCGCCCCTCCTATCACCGCGTAGATATCGGGAGCGCTCGCCAAAACAGGCAGCAACCCGCGCTGCTCAAGCAGCAGGTCGAACGTCATGTCGCCGATTCCAAAGCCCACCGCGGGCAGATCGCCGTAACCGAGCTTGCCGATGAGATCGTCATAGCGCCCCCCGCCGGCAAGCGCGCGGAGATCGCCTTTGCGGTCAAATGCCTCGAAAACAAAGCCCGTGTAGTAGGCCAAGCCGCGCACGACCCCTAGGTCCACCTCGACAAAGCGGGTCAAACCCATCGCTTCGAGGCCGCCAAGCAGTTTGCGCCAATCCGCCAAACGCGCGGCGAGCGTGTCGCCATCGAACGACGCCAGGGTTTGTTCCAGCGCCTTGAGCGTTTTGATTTGCAGAAATGCCAGTATCTTTTTCTTCAGCTCGGCATCGAGCGGCCCG
>DAISJK010000018.1:5739-7837 GCA_036821505.1 Opitutaceae bacterium | reverse complement strand
CAGACCCGAGTTCGCGCCGAGCGACTCACCGACTCCGACGGCGCGCCCGATGATGCGGAGATTGTCCAGCGTGCAGTCGAGCTGCCCGGAGAGGGAATCCGGAGACATAGTCGCGTGACCTTTAATAGCCGCGGTCCCCGAGAGAAACACGAGGGGCCGGCCCGCATGCGTCGCAATCGTCGCGCGAGCGAAGCTCGGCGACCGCTCTCCGTGCTCCCGTGGGTAGTCGTAGGCCGACACTTGATCGGGATTCTCGATGTGGCGCGGCGCGGCGCGGCCCGCGACAAAGAACACCGCCAGCGCGCCGCCGTCGCAGCCGACGCCCGAAGCCGCGGGCAGCGCGTGTCTAAAACCCGCTCCATGCGCGGCCTCGAACGCTTGCGCGCGGCCGACACAGAAGGCGCGGTAGTTTTCCTGACCGGCAAGCACGGCGTTGATCGCGGGGACGTAGTTCCAAATCCTGTAGAGCGCCCGGCCCGCGCATGCGGCGAGAATCCGGCTATAAAGGTCGCGCGTGGCTTCCTTGAGAGCCCGGTCCAGGGGCAGCACCGAGCAGCCAAGCAACAGATCATCCGCCTCATGCAGGGAAAATCCGTGAGCCTCGCCGACAGTGCGCACGTCGCGGAACAGGCATTCGGTCGCGGCGCCGCCCAGCCTCGGCACGGGCAGACGGAGCACGGTGCGCGCCGGAGCGTGAAAGACTTCGGCGGTTGCGCAGCCAAATTCGGCTTCGAGCAATCCATGCTCGTTTGGGTGTTCGGCGGCGGCTGACATGGATTTTAACAGCCCGTTAGCGAAGTTGCTCGGCGCTCGGAAGCACGCACGCAAGGCCCCGTACCGAAAGGGCATCGAGCAACTGCTCCAAGGCCCGCACCCGCACCCGACGGTCCAACGCAACCCCCTCGTGCATCAGCACGATCGAACCCGGTCGCACGCGATGCATCACCCGATCGGCCACCTTGGCCGGGTCGTGCGCCGTGGAATCGTGACTTCGCACGTTCCAGCCCACGCACCGCAATCCGCGGGCCGCCAGGGCCCCGGCGAGAAACAGGTTCTTGATGCCCACCGGCGCGCGAAACCATCGGGGTCGCGCACCCGTCCGTTCCAGGGCCGCCAGCCCGTCGTCAAGTTCCCGGCGCAGGCGCGAGGGCGTCGCGCACCAAAACGAGCCCACCGGATGCGTGTAGGTGTGATGGCCGACCTCGTGCCCGCGCCGGAGAATCTCCGCAACGATCTTCGGAAACCGCGCCACGCGCTCGCCGACAAGAAAGAACGTTGCGCGCGCCCGGTGACGGTCGAGCAGCTCAAGAATCCGGGGCGTGTCCTCCTCATCGGGGCCGTCGTCGATCGTCAGCCAGATTTCCGCGCGTTCGGTCTCGAAATGAGTGAACACGCGGCAAAGCCCCTGCGCCGAAGGGACAAAAAGGTTATACAGCACGAAGAGATCCGGCGCGAAAAAGAGCGCCACTGAAACCGGCCGCAAGGATTCCCGCGACCACAGCAGCACCGCCGCGATCTTGCCGGCCGCCGAAACGAGAAGAAGCAAGCGTACCATCGGGTCCAAAAATCATGAACCGGAGCCGCTCCAGCAATCGGAATTATCAGGGGCCGCGCGAGCCTGTCGCGCCGTCAGGCGCGGACGGGGTCGAACCAGGCCATCGGTTGGGCGTCCGGGCCGAATTCGGGGCAGGCCTCGGCAAGGAGCGTGCGGAGGCTTTCGCGCGCCCGCGCAATGCGGCTTTTCACGGTGCCGATGCTGATGTCGAGCTCCCGGGCGATTTCGACATACGAGCGATCCGATAAATTGCGCAGGGTGAGGATCTCGCGCGCCCGCGCGCCGAGCCGCTCCATGCAAACGGCGACGAGCTCGGAAAATTCACCGGCCATCGCCTCGCGCTCGGGACCCGCGGCGTCCGTGGGCACGATATCCGAGAAGGTCGAGCAATTGCCGTCGCTCGATGGGTGGTCGAGGGAAACGGTCGAATGACGGCAGCGGCGAAAAAAATACCAGTAACGATTGCGCGCAAGGTTGAGGGCGATGCGATGCAGCCAGGTGGCGAGCGATGCGTCGCCGCGAAATCCCGCGAGTCCGCGGTGC
>DAISJK010000018.1:0-5729 GCA_036821505.1 Opitutaceae bacterium | reverse complement strand
GCGCGCGTATGAAGGCTTCCTGCGCGACCTCTTCGGCGTCTGCGCGGTTTCTCAGCATGCCGAATGCGACCGAAAACATTCGCTCCCGATGGCGGGTCACGATCTCGACAAACGCCGCGTCGTCGCCGGCATTAAAGCGGCGCACCAATTCGGCGTCGTGGAGCGCCTCTTGACGTGATTTATCGGCGCGATCGGTATTGGCGCGAGTGAGTTCGAGTGAGCGGGAGAGATCAATGGAAGCGACCATGCTTCAGCTTACCCGAGGCCGTTTCCGGTGAACATGGGGTGTTGTACCCGGCCCCCGGCGACGCGGGACGGCCCGCGCATCTACCCGAGATTTCGAGACTGGAAATATGAAGTTTTTTGACCCATTGCTAGGGGGATGAAATCCATCCCTCTTTTCATCTTTGGCGCCCTGTTGTTGGGAGGCTGCGCGGAGCCGATACAGATGCCGGTGTCGACCCCCGGAGGCTTGCAAGTTGTGGACGCCATGGGTCGGCCGCGCGGACTTTCTTCCGGCGCGCACATGGGTTACTGGGTTTGGAAGGATCAGGACGCCGTCTGGCACGTGCGTACCACCTCAGACAGGGTGCGGCACCATTTCGAAGGAAAGATACACCCCTTTCCCGGCACGGCGATCTTCAACCTCCATGCGATCTCGCATGAGCGGGACGACAGGATCGAAATGGTCGACGGCGACATCGCCTTCCACTTCAAACCCAGGGAAAACGTCGACGGAATCGATTTTCAGCTCACCGGGCCTGACGCCCTTGAATTCAGCCTGCAAATCGACAACGACGACGATCCCACCCATATCTTTGTAGGCGACAGGCAGCGTAAGCCCGCGAACGCGCATTTCATCATTTCACCCTGATCGGCTCATTCAAGGGCCAGGCGTGACCTAGCGACCCGAAGCTGACGTATCACGGCGCGCCGATTGAATGGCCGCCGCCTGCCCGGCCGGCATGCCGGCATGGTTGGCCAGGAAGGAAATCACCGCCGCCCGCATGTCGCGCGGCAGGGGTTTCCTCCTCCAAGTCTCAAAATCAAATGCGTGCCCGACGCCATCCAGGAGGATAAGCTCGTGGGTGACGCCGTGCTCCTCCAAGACACGCGCCAGTTCAACCGATTGCAAATAGTCGACCTCGGGGTCGGAGCGACCCTGGCCGATCAGCACCGGCGGCGAATCCTTGGTCACGTACCCCACGGCCGAGGCGGTGCGGAAAACCTCGTCGTCGCGCGTTTCGGCGCCGAAAACCGGGAAAGAACTCACGATCTTGTTCCGTGGCTTTCCCGTTGGGGAGCCATCGGAGGCGCATTGCTGGCGGGTGAGAAAATCGGCGGGCCCGTAAAAATCGATGATCGCGCGCACACGGCTCGAAACGCCGGGATAAGGCGCGTCGGGCTCGAATTGCTTGTTGCCCTCGGTAAATCCGACCATCAGCGCCAGATATCCGCCGGCCGAGTCGCCCGCCACGGCGATGCGCTTCGGGTCGATGCCGTATTCCCCGGCGTGCGCGCGGAGAAAGCGGACGGCGTTCTTGCAGTCGAGAATATTTTGCGGCCAGGCGCCGTTGCCGAGTCTGTAATTGACGCTCGCGACCACGTAGCCCGCGGCCGCGAGGTCGGTGGCGATATTTTTCTGGGTGGCCCGGGCCTTGTCTCCGGCGGTGAAGCTGCCGCCGTGAATCCAGACCACCGCCGGCGCCAAAGCGCCGTTCAGCGCACTCGCGGGGAGATAAACGTCCGCCTTTTCGGCGCGACCCGGACCGAGGTAGGCGACGTCGGGGATGACGTGAATGCCGCCGCCCTCAGCGCGCCCGATGCCGGCAAGCAATGTGAATGCGATCAGGAAACGGCGCATGCCGATCAGCCTTCGAATCAGTTCCAGCGCGGTAACACGAAAATCAACACGGCCACCAAATGGCAGGCGCTGCCGCCAAATGCGAACGCATGGCGCAAGACCTGATGATAGCGCACTTGCTGCCACCGATGGAAAAGGGTGCCGCCCGCGTAACATAGCCCGCCCGCGAGAAGCAGCCAGAGGGCGCCCGGCGGCACGACGGAGACCATCGGTTTGACCGCGATCAACGCAAGCACGCCCAGGAGCAGATAGGCGAAGGTGGAGGCGGAGCGAAGCCTGCCCGTGCAGCACAGCCGGGCGAGCCCGCCGATCAGGCAGAGCCCCCAGACGACGCCGAACAGGGTCCAGCCCCAGGGTCCGCGGACGCTGCCAAGAAGAAACGGCATGGATGTGCCTGCGATCAGCAGAAAGACCGCGGCGTGGTGATAACCGTAAAACGACTCGCGTTCCCGGCTTCCGCGCGTGCGGAGAAAGTGGGCGAATGCCGCGTAGAGGAACACGAGCGTGAGGCCAAACACGCTGCAACTTGCCACCTGCCAGGCGCCGCCGCGCAGGCAGGCGAACGCGACCAGCAGGATGAAAGCGGAGATGCTCGCCGCCAGGCCGACGCCATGCGTGAGCCGATGAGCGATCCGCTCTCCGCGCGAGTAGGCGAGGGAAGCCTGCGCCGAAGCGGATGATTTCGCGCTGGCCTGAGCCAAGGCGCGCCGACGGCTCACAATGGCATCGGTTTTGGCGTCGCACCAGCGAATGAGCGCGCACGGACGCGGGCTTGTGAATTCGCCGGCCTGCCATTCCTGGCCGTCGATGTAGAGAGTCTTTGGCAGCACGAAGGTGCCGAACGCCCAGTCCGCCACCGGCAGAGTGAAGAATCCCGAAATCGCTTCGTTGCAGTCGATCACCGCGTGATGGCGCAGGTGGAAGCTGTAAACCTTGCGCCAGAACCAGCCCCAGCGCGCGTGCTCGATGAGCGGCCCCCAGGTCTCGAACGGCCAGTGTTCGATGGCGTGGAACACTTCGTACAGGACGAGCGATCCCGCGAGCGCCGCGTAGCCGCCAAAGAACCAGGGAAGGGAGGGCGCCAGCCACTGGCAGAGCGCGAGAAGCGGGGTGACGATTCCGCCGAAGACGATCAGCGTGTACCACGGGAAGAACGAGGCTTCGGCCTGCTCCATTTTCGTGATCGGGTAGATGTTCTCCACGTAGGGCACCTCGCGTCCGCCAGGCGTGCGCCGCCGGCCTATGCGGGTGAGGCTGTGGTGAAGGGTATGCTGTCTGTAGAAACGGCTGAGAAACGGCACCACCGGTTTGTGCAACACGTAGCGGTGAAACACGAATTCGACGAAGCAGTCGAACAGCGTGAACGCGACGAACGCGGCCGCGAACGTCAGCGGCGCGGCGGAAATCTGCTCGGACCAGAAGCGGCGGGGCGCGACCAGCTTCAGCAGGCCGACGAGAAAAGCGAGGGAGGCGCAGACCGTGAAAAGAAAAAGCGGAAGCGAGAACTTCTCTTCGTGCTCATGCGAGGACGCTGCAGGGGTTGGCATGGAAGGATTTCTTATTCCGGGTTTTGGGCCGTGGCAATGACCGAAAAAATTGAGTTCTGAAACAATCAGGCCCGCGCAGCCGCCGATCGCGAACGCCCGCGCCAAAATTGGCGTTGCGAGCGCTGGCCGGTCGTCTCGTGCCTCGGGACGTGACGATCCTGCGAATAACCCGAATTGTGGGACGGCGCGAAAGGGCGTTGAGCGCCGGATCCCTGAGAGCGGCCGGCGAACGGGTGGTCCGACATCACGGGAATCTGCCGGCGGATCAGCCGCTCGATGGCGCGCAGGAAACCGCGCTCGGTTTCGTCGCACAGGGCTATGGCCAGGCCCGCGGCACCCGCGCGCGCCGTGCGGCCGATGCGGTGCACGTAGGATTCGGGTTCGTTTGGCAGATCGAAATTCACCACGAGAGCTATGCCTTTCACGTCGATTCCGCGGGCGGCGATATCCGTGGCGACGAGGACGCGCAGCGTTCCGGCGCGGAAATCGTCGAGCGCGCGCTGCCGCGCGGTCTGCGATTTGTTGCCGTGGATCGCGTCGGCCCTCACGCCGTCCCGGCTGAGATTTTTCGCCAGGCGATTGGCGCCGTGCTTGGTGCGGGCAAAGATCAGGGCGAGGCCTTCGCCGTTGGCTCGGAGCAGGTGCAGCAGCAGGGCATGCTTGTCGTTGCGGTCCACATGGCAAACCCGCTGATCGATCAGCTCGGGGGAGGACGCGGCGGGCGTCACTTCCACCCGCACGGGGTCGCGCAGGAAGGAATGGGCCAGGGATCGGATGGATTCCGGCATGGTGGCCGAAAAAAGAAGCGACTGGCGGCGCGCGGGCAGCCTTGCCAGCACGCGTTTGACCGCCGGCGCGAAGCCCATGTCGAGCATGCGGTCGGCTTCGTCGAGAACGAAGATTTCGACGCGCTCGAGCCCGACGTACCGGCGGTCCATCAAATCAAGCAGGCGGCCGGGGGTCGCGATCACGATGTCCACTCCTTCTGCCAGGCTGCGAATCTGCGGATGCTCGCCGACGCCGCCAAAGATGACGGCATGGCGGAGCGTGAGATGGCGGCCGTAGAGCGCGATATTCTGGGCGATCTGGGTCGCGAGTTCGCGGGTGGGGGTGAGGATGAGGGCGCGCGGAAGCCGGGGCAGCCGCGGCTGCGGATGAGCGGAGAGCCGATGCAGCATCGGGAGGGCGAACGCGGCCGTCTTGCCGGTGCCGGTTTGCGCCACGCCTACCAAATCGCGGCCGGCGAGCAGCAGCGGAATGGCCTGCGCCTGGATCGGCGACGGAAGGGTGTAGGCCTTATCGGCCAGCGCGCGCTGAATCGGCGCGGCCAGTTGAAGCGAGGCAAAGGAGGTGGTTGTATTTGTATCTAGCATGTTAAAGGGTCCACGGAACGCCGCGGACCGGGCGGGAAAAAGCCGGCAGTCACGAGGGACGCGCGGCGGATAAGTTCGATGAGTGAAGTGACCCCTGACAGTCTCTCATCGAAGAAACGCCCGAAGTTAACGGAAGCCCCCGCCGCGCGCATTACGCGCCGACGACCGAGCCCGCTCAAGCCACACCCTAGACGCATGGGCCGGCGGAGCAAGCCCTATCTGTGGGGCGCAAACGCTACTCCCTGAAATGCGAGATGAAGTTAGCCAAATCCTCCGGGGCGATATCGGAGACTGCGGCGAAATTGAGGCCGGACTGCCGCCACGTCTCGACGGTGTAGCCCAACAGTTGCGTTTTGGCGAGGGGAGGAGCCGCATCGGACGGCCATACATAAACGGTCACGACGTGTTTCCGCCGCTGAAAAACCAGCACGGCGGCGGCTTTTCCCTCGACGCGGTCCATCCTTCCACCAATCAAAGGATAGCCATCGGCCGAGAGATCCACCACGGGGGGTGAGAAGTCGAGCCTCTGGGAGAGCCAGGGTTTGACCGTGTGTCGATCCGTGGAGACCACATCGATCAGATGCCCCGACATTTGCGCGCGAACGTGGTCGGAAACCAATTCCTCGCCGAACTGCCGCATGTCCGCGCGTCGCTCGCCCCAGTTGAAGCCGGCAAAAACGCAAACCACGCAAGCAGCCAGCGCTCCGGCCAGACTCCATCCCGGCCAACGGTAAATACGGGCGGGCTGCCCGTCCGCAGTCGTTTTCTTCGCCTCTTCCCGCACCAGCGCCCGAATCCGCGTCGCCAGATACGGCGAGGGTTCGAAGCGGGGCAATTTTTCGCGCACCAGCGCTGCGATCTCGTTATCGTCCATGTTCCGACTCCTTTCCGGTCCGCGCCACCAATTCCTGCACCAGCCGTCCCGGCACCGGTCGCGCGCCGCTA
>DAISJK010000017.1:0-7839 GCA_036821505.1 Opitutaceae bacterium | reverse complement strand
CGGCTCACCATGAAGCCGCGCCCCCTCACCGGCACGATGACCGCGCTAGCCACCCCGTTCCGCAAGGGCGAGGTGGCCTACGACGATTTGCGCAAACTGGTCGAGCACCAGGTGCGGGGCGGGATCGACGGCATTTCACCCTGCGGAACGACCGGCGAATCCCCCACTCTCTCCCACGAGGAGCACATCGATGTCGTGCGCGCGGTGGTCGAAACCGTGCGCGGCCGCGTTCCCGTGATCGCGGGCACCGGTTCAAATTCTACCCAAGAGGCGGTCGATCTCACGCGACTGGCGCACCAGGCGGGGGCGGACGCGATGCTCGTGGTCGCGCCTTATTACAATAAGCCCGGACCGGAGGGGCTTTACCGCCATTTTTGCGCGGTGGCCGACGCCACGGACCGGCCGATTATTCTCTATTCGATTCCCAGTCGCTGCGGGATCGAAATCGGCGTGGGCGTGGTCGAGCGGCTGCGCTCCCGATACCGGCATGTGGCCTGGATCAAGGAATCGAGCGGCAACGTCGATCGCGTGGACCAGCTCAAGCAGGCGATGGGCGACGATATTGCGGTGCTGAGCGGCGACGATTCCATGACGCTGGCCTTCATGGCGGTCGGGGCGGAAGGCGTGATCAGCGTGGCTTCGAACCTGTTCGTGCGCGAAGTCGGACGCCTGGTCCGATTCGCGCGCGACGGGGACTACGCCGCCGCCCGCCGGATTCACCGCAAGCTCTATCCGCTCTTCAAGGCGCTCTTCATCGAGCCAAGCCCGGCCCCGATCAAGGCCGCCCTGGCCCGGGCGGGCATGATCGGATCCGATGAAGTGCGCGCGCCCTTGAGCGAAATGAGCGCAGCTGGACGGGCTGTGCTCGCACGGGCGATGGCCTCGCTGGGCCGCTGACCATGGCCTTCAACATCCTTCTCGCCGGCGCCAAGGGCCGCATGGGCCGCGCCATCGCCCAAGTGGCGCCCGAAATGGGCGTCGCAATCGGCTCCGCCGTGGATGTCGGCGACGACCCGTCAGCCGGAGTGGCCGCCTGCGACGCGATCGTCGATTTCAGCTCGCCCCAGGCCACACGGAAGCTGCTGGAGCTGGCCGTGGCACACCGCAAGTCGATCGTGATCGGCACGACCGGGCATGAGGACAAGGCCAGGCGCGCGCTGGCGGAGCTTGCCGCGCAGGTTCCGTGCGTGTGGACCGGGAATTTTTCCGTCGGAGTGAACCTCCTGTTCGCCCTCACGCGTCGGGCAGCGCGTACCCTCGGCCCCGAATACGACGCGGAAGTCGTCGAAATGCACCACCGGTTCAAGAAGGACGCTCCGAGCGGCACAGCCGCGCGGCTTTTGGAAATCATCCTCGAAGAGCGCAAGCTCGGGTCCGATGCGCTGCGCCACGGCCGTCAGGGGCTGACCGGCGAGCGCCGCGCCGGCGAAGTCGGCGTGCACGCGCTGCGCGGCGGCGACGTGGTCGGCGATCATACTGTGATATTCGCCGCGCTGGGCGAGCGCTTGGAACTGACGCACAAGGCGGGCGACCGCGCGATTTTTGCCCGCGGCGCGCTGCGCGCGGCCCAGTGGGCCGCGAAGCAAAAGCCCGGCCTGTACGACATGCAGGATGTGCTGGGGCTGAAAGCCTGATGGGGAACCGTAACGCGCTGTGATCACTTCGATCCAGGGCATCCTCGTATCAGCCTCGCCTCTCCAGGCGGTGGTGGAGGTGAACGGCTTTGGGTACGAGGTGGCCATCGCCGCGACGACGGCCGAGCGCCTGCCAGCGCCCGGGGCGGCGATCAAGCTGCACACGGTGGCGATCTACCGCGAAGATTCCCAATCGCTCTACGGCTTCCTGTCGGCGGAGGATCGCGATTTTTTCCGGCTCATGATCGAGCATGTGACCGGGGTCGGGCCGAAAGGCGCCCTGGGCATCATGAGCAAACTTTCGCTTCCTCTCCTGCTGGGAGCTATCCGGGATGGCGACATCGCGCTGCTCGCAAAATCTCCCGGCATCGGCCGGAAAACGGCGGAGCGGCTCGTGGTCGAGCTCAAGTCCAGGGTGGGAGGAGACGCCGCGGCGGCGACAGCCCCGGCAGGCTCGGCCGGCAGCGGGAAGAACGCTCATCGCGACGCCGTGGCCGCGCTCACAGCTCTCGGCTACAAAACGGCCGACGCCGACCAGGCGGTCCGCCGCGCCAGCCTTGCGCTGGGTCCGGATGCGACCACGGAAGCGCTGATCAAGAAAGCCTTGGGGTAACGTAAGTGGCTGCGAGCGTGAGTAAGTGGCTGCGAGCGTGAGCGAGTGGACGCCTGCCACTCGCTCACGCTCGCAGCCACTTACCGCTCGCAGCCACTTACCGCTCGCAGCGACTTACTTCTGATACTCGATCGAGTTGATCTCGGTCGGTTCGCTCGGACGCGAGCCGAACGGCGCCACATCCGACTTCTCTTCGAACGAAGGCGACGACGGAGGAGCTGGCGGAATGGGCGCAAGTTGCACCGTTTTCAGCCAGGCCAGCGAGCCCGTCCACGCCGTCGCCGACACCGGCGTTCCAGCCGCAAAAGCGCGGGTTGAAAATACGGGCCGCATATCGTCCACGTGGAAAGCCTCGGTCCGAATGGGAGCCGGGGCAACGGCCGCTACCGCCGGGGATGGCTTCGGCAAGGGCTCGGTGCGCTGGGGCCGCGTCACGATCATGAAGGCCGCCGCCGCGGCGGCCAATAGGCCGGTCGCAAAAAGCGGGAATCCGACGCTCCTGCGCGCGGTCAGCGTCCCCGTCTTGGCATCGGCCGGCGTCGTCGCCCGCGCCAAACACGAGCAGGCCTTGTGCATGCTGCAATATTGCCGGTAGAGGCGGCGCCGCTCCGGATCGCGCGCGACCTCGGCCTCCAGCCGGGCGGCGCCATCGGAATCGATTTCGTGATCGATGTAGAGATTGAGCAGCTCGATAAAATCGGCGTCGTTCATTTCAAGTCCTCCCCCAGCTTGGCGCGCAGGCTTTCGCGCGCGCGCGCGATCCGGCTCTTCACGGTTCCCACGGAGACGCCCAGCACATCCGCGATCTCCTCGTAGGAAAGGTTCTTCACGTTGCGCAGAGTCAACACCTCGCGGTGCTTGGCTCCAAGCCTGTTCATGGCCTGCCCGATGCGGGTGACGAATTCCTGGGTGACGGTGATATCGTCCGGGGTCTCGACTTCGGCCGGAATCACGTCCGCCAGCGTCAACGAATTGTCCGGGCCGACCGGCGCATCCAGCGAAACCGACTGGTCCCGCTTGCGCCGCCACCAATACCAGTAGCGATTGCGCGCGAGATTGGTGGCGATCTGGTACAGCCAGGTGGAAAAAGCCGCCTCCCCGCGGAAATTGACCAGGCCTTTGTGAGCCCGGATAAAGGCATCCTGGGTGACCTCTTCGGCGTCCTGGGGATTGCGCAAGAGCTGGTGCGCCACGGAGTAAATGCGGTCCCAGTACCGCTTGACCATTTCGTCGAAAGCGGTGGCGTCGCCGCCCTTGAAGCGGTCCACGAGCAGGCGGTCGAGCGCCACTTCCTCGGCTTTGGTCGACATACGTTCCGCCTCAGTCTGATGGGCGTATTTTTGAATTGTTCCCAAAATGTTGCTGGATGAGGGGAGGAAAACCCCGATGCCGGGGCACCGCGGTTGTTAGGTGAGAAAGCGCAAACTCGGAAAGTAAACAGGGCGAATGTACTTGCAAATGAGACGCGTCCAAAAACATTTTGTTTCCTCTCGAATCGGCTCGCGACGGGTTGGTAGCTCAACGGTAGAGCAGCGTCCTTTTAAGTCGTTGGTTCCGGGTTCGAATCCCGGCCAACCCACCAGCCCCGACTCACCCGAATGAAACGCCTCGTAATCATCGAAGACCAAACCGCCATCCGAGAGATGCTGGTGGAGATCCTGCAACTGGATAACCACTATCAATTAGTGGGGCAGGCCGGGGATGGCCAAGCCGGGTATCAGCTTTGTCTCGATGTAAAACCCGACATCGCGGTGCTCGACGCCAAACTGCCGGGCCTAAACGGCGTCGACCTGCTCCGGCGCCTGAATAAGCGCCTGCCGACCATGCGCGCGCTGATATTCTCGGGCCACGAAAACCCGGTGCTCGTCCGCGAGATGATCGAAGCCGGAGCCCGCGGCTTCGTGGAAAAGACCGCGGGCCTCACGGAGTTCAGGAAGGGCCTCGATACCGTGGCCGCCGGCGGAACCTACTTCGGGCCGGCCGTGGCCGCCCTGCTCCGCGACGTGGTGGCCCATCCGGGCTCGAGCGACACGGCGGACTTCCTCACCGACCGGGAGCGGGAGATCCTCCAGCTCGTGGCCGAGAGCCACAGCACGAAGGACATCGCGGCCAAGCTCGGGATCAGCCTGAAGACGGTGGACAACCATCGCACCAATCTCATGCGCAAGCTGAACCTCCACGACATCGCCAGCCTGACCCGCCACGCCCTCGACGTGGGGCTGATCCAGCCCAGGAATAACCTGTGAGCGGCGAGATTTGGCCTTGCGGCATCTTGGCGCTTGCCCAATAAATTCCCAGACCTTTGCCACCTTTCCCTATATGAATCACGCTGCGAAGAATTTTTGCGTCCTTGTCGCCGGTGCCGCCGTGCTGCTCGCCGGCTGCTCGAAAACACCTTACCGTCCCGAGCCGAGTTCGACCCTGATGGGTCCCCAGGGAAATGGGAACAGCTCCCTGAACCCCCAGGAAGTCCCCACCACGGCGGACGCCAATTCCGGGCTGCAGGGCCGCGACGGGGCCTTCGACGCCAACGGCCAGTTGCGCGGCGTGCTCGAGCCGGTCTACTTCGACTTAGACCATTCCAGCATCAAGCAGGCCGAGCGCGCAAAGCTGCAGGCGGCCAAGGACTATCTCGACAAGAATCCGCAGTACCGTCTGCTGCTCGAAGGTCACTGCGACTGGCGCGGCACGGCGGAGTACAATCTCAGCTTGGGCGATCGCCGCGCGAGCGAGTCCAAGAAGTACCTAATCAGCCTGGGCGTCGGCGCGGACAAACTTGAGACGCTTTCCAAGGGCAGCGAAGAAGCGTCTAAAAACGCGGACGAAGCGACAATGGCCAAGGACCGCCGGGTGGACTTGGTTATCGTCAAGCAATAGCCACGCCGGCAAAGATACGTTCGGCGGTGTCGATGCCTTTGCGCATCACGTCCAGGTTGAAGCTCTCGTTTGGCGCGTGCAGATTGTCCTCGGGCAGGAACAGCCCGAGCATGACCGAATCGAGCCCCGTTTCGCGCTTGATGTCGGCGATGATGGGCACGCTGCCGCCCTCGCGCAGGTAAATCGGCGGCCGTCCCCAGATTTCGGTCACGGCCGCGTCGGTCGCGCGAAATGCGCGCGCCAGAACAGGCGACTGTCCCGCCGGCGTGTTCGAGCGGCCGGGCGGCACCACCAGGTAGGAGTCGGCCTCGTGCTGGTCGACGAACTCGATCTTCACGCCGCGCGGCACGCGCGACCGGATCGCATCAACTACAAGTTTACGGATCTTTTTGGGCCGCTGCCCGGGCACGAGCCGGCAGCTTATTTTCGCAAAAGCCCGGCTGGGAATGACGGTCTTCGTGCCCTCCCCCTGGTAGCCGCCCCCGATGCCGTTAAACTCCAGAGTCGGCAGAAAGCGGATCGCCTCGAATGGCGAAAACCCGGGCGGCGCATGAAAAGCGTCGATGCCTAGAAATTCGGCGTAGGCCTTCTCATCGCCGCCGAGTTTCTTCAGCTCCGCGCGCTCCCAAGGCTCCGGTTCGCGCACGTCGTCGTAAAATCCAGGAACGTTGACCCTTCCATCCGGCGCATGCAGGGAAGCAACCAGCTCTGCCAGCGCCTGGATGGGGTTGCGCAGCACGCCGCCGTGCAGCCCCGAATGCAGGTCGCCTTTGGGGCCGATCACGTGAAGCTCGAAGAGCACGAGGCCGCGCAGCCCGCAGGTGATCACGACTTGCCGCTCGTTCGGAAGCGCCGTATCCGAAAGGTAGACGAAATCAGCTTCTCTAAGCTGTTCCCGGCGGGCCTCGAGAAACGCGGGGAAACTTGGGCTTCCCACCTCCTCTTCGCCTTCGACCAGAAAAGTGATCCTCAGCGGCAGGCGTGGATTGCGCTCCAGCAGCCGCGCCACCGCCGCGATGTTGGTCAGAAGCGGACCTTTGTTGTCGGCCGCGCCGCGGCCGTAGAGACGGTTGCCGCGGACGACCGGCTCAAAAGGCGGGGTCTGCCAAAGATTGAGCGGATCGGGCGGCTGCACGTCGTAGTGCCCATAAATGACGACATGCGGCCAGGCCGGATCGCCGCCGCGGCGGGCGAGCACGATAGGATGGAGCTTGGTCGGCACCACCTCGACCTCGAACCCGAGGGAACCGAGCAGTCCGGCGGTGAAATCCCGCGCCCCGCGCATCCCGTCTAGGAACTTCGAGTCCGCCGACACGCTGGGGTGTCGGACGAATTCCTTCAGTTTTTCGACGGGATCGAACATGGGATGGGTGTTACGGAATTCTCAGACCACTCGCTCACGCTCGCAGCCACATGGCACATGGCGGCTTGTGGCTGCGAGCGTGAGCGAGTGGGAGAATCTCCAAATTTTTGTGAATTCGGCCACTTAGTGACGAAAGTGTCTTATTCCGGTGAAGACCATGGCCACGCCGCGTTCGTCGGCCGCTTTGATGACCTCCTCATCGCGCAACGAGCCGCCCGGTTGGATCGCCGCCGTCGCCCCGGCCTCGGCCGCGGCGATCAGCCCGTCGGCAAAGGGAAAGAGCGCTTCACTGGCCACGGCTGAGCCGCGCAGGCTGAGGCCGGCTTCCGCCGCCTTGGCCACGGCCACCCGCGAACTGTCGACGCGAGCCATCTGTCCCGCCCCGACGCCGAGCGTCTGTTCGCCGCGGCAGAAGACGATAGCGTTCGATTTCACGTGTTTGCAGATCTTCCATGCGAAAAGAAGGCCGGCCCACTCCTCTTCCGTGGGTGCGCGCTTCGTCACAACTTTGAAGTCCGCCTGATTGCCCAGCGTGCGGTCGCGGTCCTGCACCAGCACGCCTCCGAGCACCGATCGGATTTCGCGCAGGTCGCTCGCATCGGGCCCCGCTTTGGCGACGAGCAGGCGCAGGTTTTTCTTTTTTCCGAGCACGGCGCGGGCCTCGTCGCTGTAGCCCGGGGCGATGATGACCTCCAGGAAGAGCTCGGCCACCGCCTGGGCCAGAGGGCCGTCGAAGGTTCGATTGACCGCCACGACGCCGCCGAAAGGGGCCTGCCGGTCCGTGGCGTAAGCCTTCTTCCAAGCCTCGATCGCGGTGTCGGCGCTGGCGGCGCCGCAGGGATTGGTATGCTTCAGGATGGCGACCGTCGGCCGCTCGAATTCCGCGATCAGGTAAGCGGCCGCGGTGATGTCGAGAATGTTGTTGTAGCTCAGCTCCTTTCCCTGGAGCTGGTCGAAGTGTTCGGAAAAATTTCCGTAGAGCGCGGCCTGCTGGTGGGGATTCTCGCCATAGCGCAGGGCCTGGGCCTTGCGCCATGAAAGATTCAGCGTCGCCGGAAATCCCGCGAGCTCAGCCATGTCCGGCGCCACGGCCCGTGCCTCCAGGTAGCGCGAGATGGCCGCGTCGTACGCGGCCGTGCGCTGGAACACCTTAAGCGCGAGCCTGCGCCGCAGCGCGCTCAAACCCGCGGCGTCGCCTTTCATCGCCCGCAGCACTTCGGTGTAATCGGCAGGATCGCACACCACGGTCACGCTCTCGTGATTCTTGGCCGCGCTGCGCAGCATCGAGGGGCCGCCGATATCGATGTTTTCGATCGCCTCCTCGAATGAGACACCGGGCTTCGCCACCGTCT
>DAISJK010000016.1:0-7916 GCA_036821505.1 Opitutaceae bacterium | reverse complement strand
CCAGTCCTCGGCAGCCTTGCGTCCCGGATCGTCGGCGGGCAGGGAAAGGTAGTTGTCCAGCGATTTGTGGTTAAAAGGCAGCTCGTTGTCCGAATAATGGCCCAGGAGCCAGGGATCGTCTTTCGTCGCGGCGAGCCGCTTCGCGTACTCGTCGCAAAAAGCGGGAAACTCGGGGTCGAAAACAAAAATGCAGTCCTTCGGATAGCCCGTATGGCCCGGCTGCTGGTAGGTCCCGCCGCGGCGCTTGCCGTACGCGCTCATGAAATTCCAAACCGGCGTGTAGGCGAGCGGGTGCGCGGAATGGCGAATCGCGGCGTCATCGGACCATCCTCCGGTTCCCGTGTCTCCCAAACCGTGGAGGAACTCCGCCGCAGCCTCGGCCCAACGTTCGTGCGTGCCGAATTTCTCGGCGAGAGCTTTATTCGCCTCCGCGGAGCCGTGCGGGACATTCACGCCAACCAGGCCCACATCGATGAAAGGATGCCCCTCCGGATCGACCAACAGCCAGCGAGTGCCCGCGTGCGCGACCCGGAAAAAGCCGGTCGCTCTCGCCCGCATGCGCCCGGGCGCAAACCCTCCGTAGGGTGAAAGGGGATCTCCCGGAGATGGGGTATAACCGGGCAGGCTGCCGACCAGCCTGGTCGGAAACTGTTGCCAGGGCTCGCCGGGTTTCCGGGTGGCATCGACCATGAGGACCGAATCCGCCGCCGATGCCGGGAGCGCGAGCGAGGCCGCAGCCAATCCGAGCGCGGCAAAAATCATTTTCGTTAATGGGGATGGGGTACGCATGAATTGAGACACTACTGCAAGCTCGCATCAAAGGCGAGCGCGGCCGCCTTGCGAGCTGTGCCCCAAGCATACTGGCCAAGCTGGCCGTCGGATCGCACCACCCGGTGGCAAGGAATCAAATAGGCGATCCGATTGGCACCCATCGCGGAACCGACTGCGCGCACGGCGCGAGGGTAGCCGCTCATGCGGGCGAGCTCGGAATAGGAGACGGTGCGGCCAGCCGGGACCGACAGCAATGCGCGCCAGACCCTCACCTGGAAGTTCGTGCCTCGAACGAGCACCGGCAAGGGCTTGGCGACAGACGTTTTTCGGCGGAAGACGCGCTTGGCCACGGATGCCGTGGCTCGCGGATCGGAAACGAGGCGAGCGGCGGGCCAGTTTTTGCGCAATCGGGCCAGCGAGCCCGCGCGTCCGCGCGAACTGCCAATGAATTCCAAAGCGCAAACCCCGCGTTCGGTCGTTGCAATGAAACAGGCTCCCAACGGTGTGGCGTGGAACCCGTGCCGGATGAGCGTCACGGTTTCGGGCGTGACGAGTTGAACAGTCATGAATTAGAGCGCGCCCGTGCCGACCCTGTAGCTCGTGTCGAACTTTAGGGAGATGTACTTGGTCACGAAGACCCGCACCTGGATGCTGCCGCTGTTCAAGTCGGCGGGCACCGCGTGGCCCGTAATCTTGCGCTGATCGCCGTCGTCGCAAACCGCATGGCCGGTGAAATCGACCGCCTCGCCTTTTTGCAGGCGGCGCAGAGCCTCGTCGGGCACCTTGATAAAAATTTTGCCTTGCTCATCCCAAAAGAAATAGGGCCAGACTTTCGCGGAATAGTCCGAGGCGTAGATGTCGTCATGCCGCGCCATGGTGCCCAGCGCCAGTGTCACGAATCCGATATAGATCGATGAACGGGTGGGCGCGATCGTCACCGTGTTATATCGGATAGGCAGGGCGTCGCCGTCTCCCGCGAGGAGAAGTCCGAAAAGCAGCAAGTGGGGAAATCGCACCATGAGACCAAAATAAGGGGTGCTTGGGGAAAGCTTTCAAGTGCAGACGCCCGAGTTCGGGGCCCGGTTTCAACGGTTTCGCGTTGCGCGACACCGGCCGGCAGCCTCATTGATTGAGGCATGGGCCAATCTTCCCAGGCGACCTGGGGCGGCCGGTTCCAGTCCGGCCCCGCGGAACTGATGTTAAAATTCAGCGAGTCGGTTTCATTCGACCGCCGTCTGGCGCCGTTTGACGTGGCCGGAAGCAAGGCTCACGCCGCCATGCTGGCCCATGTCGGGCTCATCAGCGCGCGTGAACGCGACGAAATCGCAGACGGCTTGGACGCGGTTCTGGAGGAAATCGAGGCCGGAACATTCACCTGGGACACACGCCTCGAGGATGTCCACATGAACATCGAACAGGCGCTGGCCCGGCGCACACCCGCGGCCGCGAAGCTGCACACGGGGCGCAGCCGCAACGACCAGGTGGCGACGGATCTCCGGCTTTTCCTCAAGCACGCATGCGCGGCGCTGGGCGGCAAACTTCTGGAGGCGGAGCGGGCGCTGCTCGCGCAAGCCGAAGCCCAGCGCGACGTGATCATTCCCGGCTATACGCATCTGCAACGCGCGCAGCCGGTCACCTTGTCCCACCATCTGCTGGCCTGGCTCGAAATGCTTGATCGCGACCGCGCACGGCTGGCCGAAACGGCCGCGCACGCCAATTGGTGCCCGCTGGGAGCAGGGGCCGTCGCCGGCTCGACTCTGCCGATCGACCGCGAATTCACAGCGAAGCGGCTCGGATTTGTCGATGGGCGCGGGCGCCCCCAAGTCACCCAGAATTCGATGGACAGCGTGGCCGATCGCGACCTTTGCGTGGAGTTCGCCTCGGCCTGCGCGCTGGCCGGGGTTCATTTTTCCCGCATCGCCGAAGACCTGATTCTCTGGACTTCCGCGGAATTCGCCTTTGTCGGGCTGCCCGAGGCATTTTGCACGGGCTCGTCGCTCATGCCGCAAAAGAGGAATTCCGACGCATGCGAATTGATCCGCGGAAAATCGGCCAGGCTTCTGGGCAATCTGCAAACCCTGCTCGTTCTCGGCAAGGGGCTGCCTCTGGCCTACAATCGGGATCTGCAGGAGGACAAGCCGCCGGTTTTCGACAGCTTGGACCAGGCCGGTCTCTGCGCCGATGTGCTCGCCGCGATTTTTGCCGGGTTGACGGTGCACGCAGGCCGCTGCGCGGTCGCGGCCAGCGATCCGGCGCTGCTGGCGACGGATCTGGCCGACTACCTGGTGCGCTCGGGCGTGCCTTTTCGGGAAGCCCATCACGCCGTTGGCCGCCTGGTGGCTCTTGCCGAAAAGAAGTCGATCCCCTTGAACGCGCTTCCGACTGAGGAAGCGCGCAAGATTCATCCGAACTTTGGCGAGGACTGGACGGATGTTTTCGACCTGCGGCGGGCGCTGGCCATGCGCACGGCGACAGGGACGCCGGGACCGCGTCCGCTGGCGAAGCAACTGGCGCGTTGGCGCCGGCTGCTGCGTTAGCGGGCACAAGCCGTTCGTGAGTCGCATTAGAATCCTCCCCGAGCGGGTGGCCAACCAGATCGCCGCCGGCGAAGTCGTCGAACGGCCGGCGGCGGTCGTCAAGGAGCTGCTGGAGAACGCGCTCGACGCGGGCGCCACCCGCGTCGAAGTGGAATTCCAAAAAGGAGGCAGGTCGCTCATTCGGGTGGAGGACAACGGACGCGGAATGCAACGGGAGGACGCGGAACTCGCGTTCGAGCGTCACGCCACGAGCAAGATCGCCGAAGTGGGGGACTTGGACCGGCTGGCCACATTGGGCTTCCGGGGCGAGGCGCTGCCCTCGATCGCCAGCGTGTCGCGTTGCACGCTGCGGACCCGCGCGGCGGGATTCGAAAGCGGAACCGAGATTCTGATCGACGCAGGGCGATCGGTGCACGTGCGCGACTGCGGGTGCCCACCCGGCACGCGCGTCGAGGTGGCGAATCTTTTTCATTCCGTGCCGGCCCGGCGGAAGTTTCTCAAATCCGACGCGACCGAGGCGGGCCATATCGGCCATTGCGTGCGGCTTTACGCCCTGGCGCGCCCCGAGGTCGCCTTTGCGCTCATTGAGGACAATCGGACGAGCTTCCGCTCCCCCCGGTGCGCGACGCTGGCCGAGCGCGTTGCCGAAATCTTTGGGCGGCAGATCGCCGAGGCTTTGGTTCCGATCGAGGCGGCGGAAGGCGGCTGGCGGCTGATGGGCCTGATCGGCCGCCCCGGGGCCGGCCGGGCGACGCGGCATGAGTTAATCACTTTTGTCAACGGCCGGCCCGTGGACAGCCGGACGCTCAACTACGCCATGATCGAAAGCTACCGCGATTCGCTGCCCAAGGGCCGCTATCCCATCGCTTTTGTTTTTCTGGAGTGCGATCCGGCCGCGGTGGACGTCAATGTCCATCCGGCCAAACGGGAGGTGCGCTTTCGCAGCGAGGCCGAGGTTCGCGCGTTCGTCATGCGGAGCGTCGTCGCGCGGCTTCGCGAACTGGCGCCTGAGATTTCGCACCCACTCGCTCACGCTCGCAGCCACAATGACGGACTGCCACTCGCTGACGCTCGCGGCTACAATGCGCCCATAGCTGCAAGCATCAGCGAGTGGACTAGCAAAACACCCGTGGCTGCGAGCGTGAGCGAGTGGACCGTTCGCGAAGCCGCTCCGGCTCTCGGCTGGCGCTTGGTGGGTCTCGTTCATGGGAACTATGCCGTGTTTGAAACGCCGGCTGGTCTCGTCTTGCTCGACCGCCGTGCGGCGCTGGAGCGCATCTGGTTCGAGCGGCTGCGCGGGCAAAGCGATCAGGGCGCCGTGCCCGTACAACGCCTGCTGCTGCCGATTCCGCTGGAGCTCGATCCGATCGCGTCCGCGCTGCTGATGGATCACGCGGCCGCCTTGGGCCGGCAGGGATTCGGGCTGGCGGAGTTTGGACGCCATTTCTTCAGGATCGAGGCGGTGCCCGCCTGGATGGAGCCGTCCGAGGCGGAGCCTTTCCTCCGCGATGTGCTGGGGGCTTTGCGCGAAGGGCGGCTGGACGCAAAAGACACCGAGCGCGGCGGAGAGGGCCTCACGCGTCTGGCCGCGGCCAAGGCGGTCCGCCTTGGGGCGAACCCAAGCGCGGCCGAATTGGAAGCTTTGGCGCGCGACCTCTTTGCCACCCGCGCGCCACACACCAGTCCCTCGGGCCGGGCGACTTTTTTTGAACTCGGCCACGGGGAACTGGCGCGACGTTTCCAAAAATAGGCGTGACCGCCGCCATTGCCCGCACGAATCTCGACGCTGGAAATCCAGCTCCGACCCGATGCCGTCTTCAACATCGCCCAACGATCCCACGGTAGAGGATTTTCGTTCCGCCATTCAGCACCAGCTGGTGTCGACGCTGGCCCGCCACGCAGGATCCGCCACGCCGCGGGATTGGTGGGTCGCCGCGGCGCTCGCGGTGCGCGACCATATTCATGAGCGGATGATCGAGACGCAGGCGGTTCACAATGCGCGAAACGTGCGCCGGGTGTATTACATGTCGATGGAGTACCTGATGGGGCGCCTCTTCGAGAGCAACCTCCTCGCGACGGGATTGACCGATACGGCTCGATCGGCCCTCAAGTCCCTGGGCGTGGATTTCGACGCCGTGCGCGAGGCGGAGGTGGACATGGGACTGGGCAACGGGGGTCTCGGACGTCTGGCCGCCTGCTATCTCGATTCTCTCTCCACGCTCGATTACCCCGCGCTGGGCTACGGCATCCATTACGAATTTGGGCTCTTCAAGCAGGAGTTCACGGCCGGCCACCAGGTGGAGCATCCCGACCGGTGGATGCTATTCGGCGATCCGTGGGAGGTCGTGCGCCCCGAATACACCCAGGAGGTGAGACTCTACGGGCGCGTGGAGCAGGCATCCGACGATCGCGGGCGGCCCCGTCCGCGCTGGGTGGACACGCGCACCGTGCTGGGCGTCCCCTACGATATTCCCATCGCCGGCTTCGGCACGCGCACGGTCAACCTGCTGCGGCTTTGGGCCTCGCGGGCCACGGATGACTTCGATCTGGCGGCCTTCAATTCCGGCGGCTACGTCGATGCCGTGCGGGAAAAGGCCGTGGGCGAAACGATCTCGAAGGTACTGTATCCCAACGACAGGACCGAGAACGGCAAAGAGCTGCGCCTGGTGCAGCAATATTTCTTCGTGGCTTGCTCGCTGCGAGACATCATCCGCCGGCATTTCCGCACCGCGGGCAACACCTGGGAGAACTTTCCGGATAAAGTGGCGGTGCAGCTCAACGACACCCATCCGGCGGTGGCTGTGACCGAGCTCATGCGCATCATGATGGACGAGACCCAAATGGAATGGGAGGCCGCCTGGGCCGTGGTCTCGCGCGTTTTCGGCTACACGAACCACACCCTGCTTCCCGAAGCCCTGGAAAAATGGGGCGTGCCCCTGTTCGGACGGGTGCTGCCCCGGCATTTGCAGATCATTTATCGGATCAACGAGCAGGTGATGGCGGCCTGCGAGTCGCGCTGGCCCGGGGATGTCGAAAAAATGCGGGCGTGCTCCCTGATCGAGGAAAACGGCCAGAAGCTCGTGCGGATGGCCCACCTCGCGGTCGTCAGCTCGCATGCGGTAAACGGGGTGGCCGCGATGCACACGTCGCTCCTGCGCCGGCACCTCTTTCCGGAATTCGACGCGCTCTATCCGGGCAGATTCCAAAACGTGACCAACGGGATCACGCCGCGGCGCTGGCTCCTGCAATGCAATCCCGGCCTTGCCTCGCTCGTCACGCAAACGCTTGGCGACGACGGCTGGCCCCGGGACCTGGACCGGTTGCGCGGGCTGGAGAAATACGCGGACGACGCGGAATTCCGCCGCAAATTCATGGCGGTGAAGCGGGCGAACAAGGAGCGCCTGGCCCAGGTGATCCGGGCCGAGTGCGGACTGGAGGTTTCGCCCGACGCTTTGTTCGACGTTCAGATCAAGCGCCTTCACGAGTACAAGCGCCAGCACCTGAATTTGCTGCATATTATGGCGCTTTACCGGCGTCTTCTGAAGGATCCCAAATGGGATCTCGTCCCGCGCGTCTTCATCTTCGCCGCAAAAGCGGCCCCGGGCTACGATGTGGCAAAAAATATAATCCGCGCGATCAACCTGATCGGCGCGCGCATCAACGCGGACGAGAAAATCGGCGACAAGCTCAAGGTGGCGTTCCTGCCGAATTACCGGGTGTCGCTGGCGGAAAAGATCATCCCCGCCGCGGATTTGTCCGAACAGATATCGACCGCGGGCAAGGAAGCCTCCGGCACCGGAAATATGAAGCTCGCGCTCAACGGAGCCCTCACCATCGGCACGCTTGACGGGGCCAACGTGGAAATTCTCGAGGAGGTGGGGAAGGAGAACATATTCATCTTCGGCCGCACGGTTGAGGGGATCGAGGCGCTGCGCACCCAGGGATACCGCCCCTGGGACTGGTATAAGGGCGACGAAGAGCTGCGCGCGGTGCTCGACTGGCTCATAAGCGATTACTGGACTCCCGGAGAATCGGGCGCGTTCGCCCCAACCCACGGGAGCCTGTTGGATGGGGGCGATCCGTTTTTCGTCCTGGCCGACTTCCGCGCCTACAGCGACAGCCAGGCAAAAGTGGACGCCGCGTACCGCGATGCCGATGGCTGGGCGCGAAAGGCCGTCCTCAACACGGCCCGGGTGGGCAAGTTTTCCAGCGATCGAAGCATCCGCGAGTACGCGGAGCGGATCTGGAAATTACCCCCGCTGGCAATACCATGACCCACGAAGAACGCCTCCGACGCTACCTTGGCCGGCGGCCCGACATCGCGCGCGCCGCATTTGTCGCCCCCAACGCCACGGTGAACGGCGACGTCGTGCTGGGGGATTCGAGCAGCATTTTCTATGGAGCGGTGCTGCGCGGGGATATTCAGGAGATACGGGTGGGAGCGGGCACCAATATCCAGGACAACGCCATCGTGCACCTGGCCGACGACTATGCCGCCGTCATCGGCGCCTGGTGCACGGTGGGCCATGCGGCGATCGTCCACGCCTGCACGATAGGAGACGAATGTCTGATCGGAATGGGCGCCACGATCCTGGACGGCGCCGTCAT
>DAISJK010000015.1:7770-8370 GCA_036821505.1 Opitutaceae bacterium | reverse complement strand
GGCGTGCCGGGAGCGTTCGGCAGACGCGTCGGCGGCCGCGGTCTCGCATCCGCGCTCTGCGCGCGGGCGTTCGTCGCCGGCAGCGTCAGACAGGCGATGATCAGGGCGAATCCGAGGGATGAACGCCTATTCATTCGGGGCGGGGTTTCAGCCAGCGTGGCAACGCACCATTCTTGCGCCAAAAAGAATACCGAAAAGCAAAAAGCCCTCTTTTTTTGCTGATGCGATTTTACGTGCGTGATTTCTTTACAACCTTTGTTCTCTTTGGCCGTCTGGCGTGGTCACCCCCAATCCTTACCCAATGACAATAAATAGATTCCCCCGCGTCCTCCTCCGGGCTGCAACGATCCTCGGCGCGAGTTTTGCCGCTCTCAACCTGACATGCGGGGCAGAGGCCCAAACCCTGCAGTCGGGGAATGCCGCTCACGGCAAGATCCTGTTTCAACAGACCTGCGCGCTGTGCCATCCCACGGGGCAGCGCGGGCAACCGCTGGTTGGCCAGGGACCCCTGCTGGCCGGCGTCATTGGACGGCCGGCGGCGTCGGTGCCCAATTTCAATTACACGAAGTCGCTGCGAGATTCCCATCTAACGTGGAATTT
>DAISJK010000015.1:0-7760 GCA_036821505.1 Opitutaceae bacterium | reverse complement strand
GGTGCCCGGAACGACCATGCCCATTCCCGTTGCCAATCCGGCGGATCGCCAGGATTTGATCGCCTTTTTGGGGACCCTTGGTCCGATAACTCCGCCCGAGCAGCATATGAATCCCGCCCTGCTGACGCGGGTGCCGACTCCGGGCGATTGGCAGAATGACGCCCCCGGCAAGCGCCATCGGGTCCGGGTTGAGGATCTGCCGGCACCCTTTGCCACGCTGTCGGCGGGGAATAATCCG
Organism: Opitutaceae bacterium; assembly: GCA_036821505.1. Classification (GTDB taxonomy): domain Bacteria; phylum Verrucomicrobiota; class Verrucomicrobiia; order Opitutales; family Opitutaceae; genus Palsa-1447. The sequence continues at coordinate 7,522 of DAISJK010000015.1, read as the reverse complement.
GTCATCGTGGATCGGCCGGACGGTGCCAAGCTGTCTGTTCCTGCCGGATTTCAGGTCAAATTATTCACTTCCGATCCTGCCACTCCGCGGCTGCTGCGCACAGCGCCGAACGGCGATATATTCATTGCGGACACCCGGTCCGGGCAGATCCGCGTCCTGCGGACTGTGGACGGGGCGGATGCTCCCTCGGAAAACTCGGTGTTTGCGGACAAGGGCCTACAGCACCCCTTTGGCATCGCATTCTATCCACTGGGCGGGGACCCGCAATGGGTATACGTGGCCGATCTGAATTGCGTGGTGCGCTTTCCTTATCGGAACGGCGACCTCAAGGCGCGCGGCCCGGCCGAGACGGTGATTCCGATCCTGGCCGACAGCATCGGGGGACATAGCACGCGGGACGTGGCTTTTTCGCTCGATGGAACGAGGATGTTCATTTCGGTCGGCTCCGGATCGAACGTCGCGGAAGGATTGCCGCCGAAGACTCCGGCGGAGATCCGCGATTGGGAAGCAGCGCATGCGCGGGGAGCCGCCTGGGGATATGAGGCCAATCGCGCCAACATTCTCGTGACGGATCCCGACGGGCGGCAGGGCCTGCGGATATTCGCGACCGGAATCCGCAACGCGGTCGGAATTGCCGTGCAGCCAGGCACGGGGGAATTGTGGGTTTCCGTCAACGAGCGCGATGCCCTGGGGGACGATCTGGTTCCCGATTACGTCACGCACGTGCAGGAAGGCGGTTACTATGGGTGGCCGTGGTACTACATGGGCAATCACGAAGATCCGCGCCATGCCGGAGAGCGGCCGGATTTGGCGGGCCTGACGATCACGCCCGATGTGCCGGAACAGGCGCATTCCGCATCCTTGGAAATGACGTTTTATCCGGCGGACGCTTCTGGTCCGGCCGCTTTTCCCGCGGAATATCGCGGGGACGCCTTCGTCGCCCTTCACGGTTCCTGGAACCGGACCGGCCGCACCGGGGGCAAAATCGTGCGGCTCCTTCTCAAGAATGGGGTCGCGACGGGCGAATATGAGGATTTCCTGACGGGCTGGGTGATCGACGATGCCCACGTCTGGGGCCGGCCGGTGGGTGTGACCGTCGCCCACGACGGCGCTCTCTTGGTGACCGAAGACGGCAACAGCACGATCTGGCGCGTCTCCTACACAGGTCAGTAGTCAAGACGGACGCCGCCGAAGGTCATGCGCGGTTCGCCCGTGCTGATGACCCCGGTCGCGCTAAGGCCGGTCTGGATTTGGGTGTCGCCGAGATTCTCGATCGTCAGGAAAAGCTGGGCGTGGGCGCCCAGACTGCGGCTCACGCTTAGGTCCGCGACCACCGCGGCCTTCAGCGGCATCTGATTTTCATCGTCGTTGAATTGCGTGCCGATCCAGCGCAGGCGCGGGGTAATGATCCACCCCCCGGGTGTCCAGCTCGCGCCGAGAGTCGCGCTGTTTTTGGGCACCTGCACGAGCTGGTGGCCCACCAAGTCGGGAGCCACCGAGGCGCTCAAGATGTCCGTATCGTCAAAAAGATAATCCGCCCGGAATCGGAGCGACTCCGAGACTTTCCATTCCACATAGGCCTGCGCGCCTTGGACGCTGACCCTGTCGAGATTCAACCTTTCCAAACCAGTCCCTCCGGCGGGAATCACGCCAATCCCGGGCACATTGGCTGGGCCGGTCGCCACCGTCACGGCATCCACCGCATCCAGCAGCACGCTCGCAAAGCCGGTGACGCCCATTTGAAAATTCCCGGGAGTCCAGTCCACGCCGATTTCGCCGGTCGTCGCGTGCTCTGTTTTCAGATCGGGATTGGCCTCGGTGATGTTGTTGCCCTGGCGAAACGGCCGATAGAGCTCGTTGAGCGTCGGGACCCTAAATGCTCGTTGTGCGTCGGCTCGCAGCCGCAATTCCGGCGCGGCTTGCCAGGTGATCCCGATGCTCGGGCTGAATTCCTGCCCGTTCCGATTCGAATATTCATCATCTTCCAGGGGCGCCCCGGTCGCCAGCACTGTCTCCCGCAGATGACCGGCGGATTGCAGCCAATCATCCAAGCGGACGCCGACCGATATCCGGACGCCCGGTGCGACCGGCTGTTCGCGCAGGGCGAAGAGTCCATAGAATGTCTGTCTGCCTCCGGCGAAGCGCTGGTCGGCGTAGCTTCCGTTGGCGAAGGAATAGTCTTCCCGCGTCTCGCCTTGGACGTCCCGTGTGTCGAATCCGACGTTCGTCAGGGCTCCGTCGGCGCCGCGCCAGGTGCCGGTCCAAGCGCCGCCTAGAGCGGTGTCGGGGACCGCATACTGGTCCTCGGCGGGAGTCTCCGCCGTGCGCGCAAGATTGACGGAGCTATACGTGCTCGCGAAGTCGCCGTTCTGTGCGTAGGCGGCCGCATTCCAGGAGAAATCACCGCCGGGCTTGCCGTTAAGGACCAAAGACGAAGCGTTCTCGCGCGTCTCATTTTGCTCATAGGGTGTCCCGTTGTTGCGGGATTCCTTGAACGTATGCAGGGTAATCACCGCCTCGAGGTTGTCTCCGAGAGGCTCGCGCCAGCGGGCGGTGATCCAGCTATGCCGGCTGGAAGCCGGCACATCGATCGGTCCGGCGTCCCCTGCAGCGACGATGCGATAGCCGTCAGTCGAGAAGGCCCCGCCGAGAATTTGCACTGTTCCGTTGCCCGCCGGCTTCGTCACTTCCATTTCCGCGCTCCGGGTATCGTAATCTCCCACGCTGCCAAACAATCGCTCCCGGTCGCCGGACACGGGATCGGTCAGAAGCTGCACGACACCACTCAAAGCCGAATTGCCCCAGGCGGTTGCGCCGCCACCTTCGACGATTTCCGCGCCGGTCAGCGATTCGCGGGGAATCTGGCTCCAGGTGATCCAGCCGCCGAAGGGATCGTTCAAGGGGATGCCATCGAGGAGCACAAGGGAACGGCTGGCTCCGCTCGGTCCCATTCCGCGAAGCGAGACACCCTGGGTCGTCGGGTTCGCGGTGAAGCTGCCGTCGCGCCGGAACAGGCTGAACCCCGGGACCGAGAGCAGCGCGTCGTCCACGGTCAGCGCAGGCTCGGCTTGCAGGGTGTCCGCGTCGAGAGTCCTCACGGAGGCGGCGACTTGAGACGCCGGCTCCGGCGTCCGCTCGGCCGTGACAACGAAGGGTTCCAATGCGACGGTCTGGGCTGCCGCCGTCGAAATCAGAAGACTCGTGCCGGCGAGGAGGAGAACCTTCATTTTTTCTTCGGCAAGATACCGAGGCCGTTGCCGAAACCGCCATTTCAAACGGCGGGGTTATCGAAAAAACGCGCTAACGAGCCGACCGTTACTCGCCGGTGGGGCTGAGTCTCAGGGGCATCTGCCGCACCCGGGCCCGGCCGTGCAGGCACCGCCAAGCCAGCCGAGGCAGCCAAAAAGGATCTCCGGCGAAGGGGACGACGGGACGGGATATTCCCGCCCGATAGAGCCGCTCGTCCTGGCGGCGCAGCGAGCGCAAGTAGGCGTCGTAAAGGTGCGCGCCGCGGCGCGGATTGAAACCGGAGCAAAGCTGCACCCAGCGGCGATGAAAGACGCGCAACGAGTGAAAATGATAAAATATCGGGGCGTAGCGGTCCCCGTTCAGTTCCTGGTAGTGGTCGACGTTCCAGGGGCCGAGCATCTCGTGGCGGTCCGGACAAACGTGCACCGCCTCGGGATAGCGCTCGGGCCATTCGTCGAGGTATTTTTGATCGCCGTACACCCGGGTTCTTTCCGTCTTGGCGATGCTGCAATTCTCGAGGCACTGCCGCTGCCATCGGCGGATAACCCGAATGCCCGCGGCCGTGCGCCGCACGGGCAGGAACTGCACGCAAAAGCGGCCGAACTCCTTGTTGAGATTATCGAGGCCGGGAGGAAACCCGTGTTCGGTGATGAGGACGTGCCGGCCGGCCCGCTCCAGGCTTTGAAAAAGCGATTCGGGGCTTTTGAAGAAGTACAGGTCCGCGTCGACGTAGGTGACGCGATTTAACGAGGGATGGCGGTCGAAGATGAACTCGAAGATGAACGGCGTGAGGGTGAATATATATTCCACGCCGCTGCGGTTGCGTTTGGCCGCCAGCAGATCGGGAGTTTCGACCTCGCATAGCGGCAAGGGCCGCAGCGCCGTCAGCTTCAGCATTTCCAACTGACGCGCCACCTCGGTGTCGAGGCAAAGCACCCAGAGGATGGAGCGCGGATCGTGCCGGCGGAGCGACTCGTGCAACGCCAGGCCCTGCAGGAGGAATCGCCGATCGAAGATTGTGACGTAGTGCTCCTCTGGCGCGGCGGGATGAAGTCCGTAGTTCATCGCTCGTCGGCCCGGGCGGTCTCAAAGGCCGACCGGCTCCCGCAAAATTTCCCCGAGCGCCTGGCAGACGGCATCCTGTTTCTCTTCGGTGAGGGTAGGATAGAGGGGCAGCGAGAACACCTGCCGGGCATGTGTCTCCGTGTGGGGCAGGTCCCCGGCGGCGCCACCGAGATGGGCGAAGCCGCGCATGGTGTGGATCGGGTACGGGTAATGAACCGCCAGGTGGATATCCCGCTTTTTCAATTCCGCGACAATGCGGTCCCGGTCCGGGTGGCGAACGACGTAAAGATGATAGGCGTGCTCGTTGTCCTCCGGCACGACGGGCAGACGCAGCGAGGTGCCGGCCAGGATCCTGCCGTAGCGCGCGGCCCAATTGCGCCGCAGGCGCAGGTACTCGTCGAGGTGGCCCAATTTACACCGGAGGATTTCGGCCTGGACCTCATCCAGCCGCGAATTGTATCCGGGCTCCTCGGAGTAGTACGAGCCGTTCATGCCGTAGAAGCGAAGGCTGCGCAGCCGGGCGGCCAGGTGGGAGTCGCCGGTCACGATCATGCCGCCGTCCCCATAAGCCCCCAGCGGCTTCGTCGGATAGAATGAAAAAACGCCGATATCCGAGCGGCTGCCCGCCTTGTATCCCCACTGGACCGCTCCGTGGCTTTGTGCGCAGTCCTCGATCACCGGCAGCTTGCGCCGGCGGGCGATCGCCCCAATTGCGTCCATGTCCACGCAAAGCCCGTAGAGATGGACAGGGAGCAGCGCGCGTGTGCGCGGGGTGATGGCGGCCTCTACAAGGCGGGCATCCATCAGACAGGTGGCGAAGTCGATGTCGACAAAGCGAGGGACAGCGCCGGCCTGGACGATGGCGGCCGCGGTTGGAACCGCCGTATTGGCCACCGTGATGACTTCGTCGCCCGCGCCCACGCCGAGGGCTTTGAGGGCGAGGGCGATGCCGTTGGTGGCGTTGTCCACGCCGATGCCGTGCTCGACGCCGCAGTAGGCCGAGAATTCCGCTTCGAAACGGCGGACGCTGGGTCCGAGAATCAGCGTCCCGGATGCAAATACCCGATCGACGGCAGCGAGAATCTCGCTCCGTTCGGCGGAATACTCATCGAGATACTCCCACGCTCGGATGCTCATTGAGTGTCGGCTCGGCCGGACGAGCCTCGTCGACATAGTGGCCGATTTGGGAACGGTAGTAGGCGATGGTCTCGCGCAGGCCGTCGCGCAGCCGCACGTGCGGAGTCCAATCGGTGGCCGCGTGGAAACGTTCGTAGGTGCCGTAATAGTCTCCGATGTCGATGGCCTGACGCTCGGGTGGGAAGGGCACGATATCCATCTGGCCGCTGCCGTTCACTTCGATCAACAACTGGCCCAGGTCGGCGAGCGATACCACCTCGTGCCCGCCTAGATTGTACACTTGGCCGAGGGCTTCGTCGAAGGTGGCGGCCCGCACCAGCGCGTCGATCACGTCGTCGACGTGGTTGAAATCCCTGCGCTGGGTGCCATCGCCGAAAACCTGGAACGGACGGCCTTCGACCACGCTCCGGACCCAGATCCCGAGGAAGGTCTGCCTTGCGTCCTTGATCCGCATGGCCGGCCCGTACGTGTTGGTGAGGCGGAGCACGCACACCGGAATCCCGTAGATCCGATGATAGAGCAGGTGATACCACTCGCCCGAAAGCTTGTTGATCCCGTTCACGTCCACCGGCGAAAGGGGATGATCCTCGTCGACCGGAAGGTAGCGGGGTTTTCCGTAGACCTGGCGGGTGCTGGCGAAGACCACCCGGACGCCGGGATTGTGGTGGCGGCAGGCTTCGAGAATCGACAGCTGGGACGTCGCGTTGATTTCCAGGTCCGTGAAGGGATCGGCCATCGAGTCCCAGTGACTCGTCTGGCCCGCGAGATTGAACAGATAGTCCTGACCGCGCACGAGCTGCTGCATGGCGTGGCGATCGCGCACGTCGGCGATGTTCACCGTCAGCCGCCGCCGGATGTCGGCGATGTTGTGGGGATTTCCCCCATACTCCGGCACCAGACTGTCCATCACCACCACGTCGGCGCCCCAGCGGCAGAGGCGCCGGGCCAGATGCGAACCGATGAATCCCAGTCCGCCGGTGATGAGCACGCGCGCGCCGTGAAATTGTGTGGCAAGTGTCATTAGGGTGGCGGCCGTTCAGTCCGGCCGGGCGGGCCACAGCAGCCCGTCGGTGCGCCCCAACCGACCGCCGCCGCGACGAAAAGTTCTCGTCCCGCGGTCGATTTAGCGGACTTCTTAAAGTACTACAGGGAAATCGGTTCTGGATGCGGCTGGCAGGTTTGTGCAACTCGTAAGTCTTGCAACGGGCCCCGCTTCCAAGCCAACTTCCGAGCAAGCAGTCTTAACCCCATGAATAAGTCCGTTCTCCGGCTTCTCATTGTCGCCCCAGGCCTATTGCTCGCTTGGACCCCTTTGTCCGCGAGCCAGTCGCTGCCGCGGAGCACGCCGGAAGCTGAGGGAATTTCATCTCCGGGCATCCAGGCATTCATCACCGCGCTGGACCGAGACGAGTCGGAATACGCGGTGCACAGCTTTATGCTCGTGCGGCACGGAAAAGTAGTCGCGGAAGGCTGGTGGAAACCCCATTCGCCAGCCGAGGCCCACGTGCTGCATTCCCTCAGCAAGAGCTTCACGTCCACCGCGGTTGGCCTGGCCGTGGCCGAAGGCAGGCTAAGCATCGACGATCCCGTCCTGAAATTCTTTCCGGACGAGGCGCCGCCTTCGCCGAGCGCGAATCTCCGCGCGATGCGGGTGCGGGATCTCATGACCATGACCTGTGGCCATGAAACTGAGCCGAAGTTCAAGGGCACATCCTCCTGGGTGAAAACATTTCTCGCCTATCCGGTGCCGCATGCGCCCGGCACGCATTTTTTCTATGATTCCTCCGGGGTCTACATGCTTTCAGCGATTGTGCAAAAGGTGACGGGACAAACCGTGCTGGATTACCTGCGCCCCCGAATCTTCGAGCCGCTGGGGATAGATCATCCCGTTTGGGATGCCAGCCCCGAGGGAATCACGATGGGAGGCACCGGCCTGAGGCTCTGCACGGAAGAGATCGCGGAGTTTGGGCAGCTCTATCTGCAAAAGGGCCAGTGGAACGGGACTCAGCTGATCCCTTCGTCATGGGTCGAGGCCGCCACATCGAAGGAAGTCCCCAACGACCAAGGGACG
>DAISJK010000014.1:0-8841 GCA_036821505.1 Opitutaceae bacterium | reverse complement strand
CGGCTACCCGGTTGCGACGCAGGCCGACGAGGTCAAGCGACGGGTTGGCTACATGCCGGAAAACAATCCTTTGCCCGAGGACACCCGGGTGAGCGAATACCTCTATTATCGGGGACGGTTGAAGGAGGTGCCACGCGCGCGCCTGGGCTCCCGCATCGACGAGGTGTTGGAACTTTGCGATCTGAAGCGCGTCCGGCACAAGATCATCGGCAAGCTCTCCAAAGGTTTCCGCCAGCGGGTAGGGATCGCGGAGGCGATCTTGGCCGAACCACCGGTAATCATAATGGATGAACCCACCATCGGCCTCGATCCCCATCAAATTCTGATCGTGAGGGACCTGATCTCAAGCCTGCGCGGGCGGATGACGGTGATCATCTCCAGCCATATCCTGCCTGAAATCGAGATGACCTGCGACCGCGTGCTGATCATCAATCGGGGACGATTGGTGGCCCAGGGGACGCCCGCCGACTTGCGCCGTGATATTCTCGGACGCAGCACCTACGAGATTGAGTTCGCCGGCGATCCCGCCCGGCTGCCGGCCGCGCTGGCCTCGGTCGAGCCGACGCTCGCGATCGGCGCGGAGCAGGATGCGGATGCCGCCGGCTTTCGGCGGGCAACCTTGACGACCGAATGCGCCGACGAGCTCGGCGAGCGGCTGTTGCGCGCCTTGCTTGAGCAGGGGCTTCGAGTGCGCGCGCTCAGCCGGGCCCACCCCACCCTCGAGGACGTATTCCTCGCAGCCACCCGCCGGAGCTGGGATGCCGTCGACCGCCCCAAAGGCTAAAAATCCATGCGCCATTTCTTCACCATTCTCGGCCATGAGATCCGCATGCTGCTCGTCAATCCGGCCACTTATATCGCCGCCGTCTCTTTCCTCTCGGTCATGGGATTTGTTTTTATCGGCATCCTCGACTCGTACAGCCAGGCATCGGCGCCGGAAGCTTCGCCCGTCAACGTCTTCTTCCAGTGGTTCTGGCTGCCCGTGCTTTTCCTCGTGCCGCTGCTGACCATGAAGTGCCTGGCTGAGGAGCGCCGGCTCGGCACCCTTGAAACGCTGCTCACGACGCCTGTCACGACGACCGAGGTGGTGCTGGGCAAATATGGCGCCGCCTACGGCCTCTATATGGCGCTCTGGGCCGCGACCCTCGGGTTCTTCTGGATCCTGAAGAAGTTTGTCGGCCAAGTCCACCTGCTCGACCCGGGCGCGCTCCTCGGCGGCTACCTGTTCGTCGCTGTTTCCGGGCTCCTTTTCGTCGCGCTCGGGGTCCTGGCCAGCGCCTTGTCCCGCAATCATGCCGTGGCCGGCATTCTCTGCTTTGTCCTGCTTTTCGCGTTTATCGGCGGGGCGTACTACCTGCCCGGCGCCGCCTGGCTCAACCGCGACACCCTGCAGCCGCTGAAGGCGATGGTCGATTACGCCCAAGTCTTCCGGCATTGCGACGATTTCACCCGTGGAACGGTCGATGCACGCCAGATTTTTTTCTACGCCAGCGGCACCGTGCTCGCGCTGATCTTCAGCATCCTCAGCGTCGAGGCGCGCCAGTTGCATAGTTAGCGCCCATGGCCTTCCTCGATAACTTTCGCACCGCCCGATGGGTTCGCACCGCGAACCTGCTGCTGCAGGCCTTCCTTTTCCTCACCTTGTTCGGCGGGCTGAACTACCTGGCGGGCAACCACACCTGGCGATACGACCTCAAGCCGGCGCTGCCGCTCTCCCCGGAGACGCTGGCCTATGTGCAGAATCTGCCCCGGCCGGTCGCCCTCACCGTGACCGCGGCCGAGAGCGCGACCAGCCCGGAGGTGAGCGGACTCCTGCGCGAATACGCCTATGCGACCGAAGCGGACGAAGATCATAAAATCAGCGTCGAATATCTCGATGTGGACACCAATCGCCACCGCACGCAGGAGCTCGGCGTCGATCAGCCCGGCCTCCTGCTGGTGCGCAGCGGCGGCAAACGCCGGGTGCTTCATCTGGACGAACTTTATCAGATGCATGACGGCGAGCGCGCCTCCTTTCAGGGCGAACAGATGATCACGGCGGCCATCCTCGAAGTGGCCAATCCCGAGCGGAAAAAAATCTATTTTCTGGTGGGCCACAAGGAACTGCGGCCGGATGACGTCGATCCAACCAGCGGTCTCTCCGTCGCGGGCGAAGAACTGAGGCAGCGCGATTATGCGGTCGACACCCTCGACCTGACCCTGGCGCGCCAAGTTCCTCCGGACGCCTCGCTTCTGATCGCGGTCTGGCCGCAAGCGCCCTACACCGCCTTTGAGCAGGAAGCTCTCCGCCAATACCTCGAGGCCAGCGCCGGCAGGCTGATCCTTTTCCTCGCCCCGGGCTCGCCTCCCGAGCTGCAGGAGCTTCTGCACGACTGGGGTGTGGTCGTTGACGATGACCTGTTGCGCGATACCGGGCCGAACAACATAACCGAAGACGGCGACCTCGTCATCGGAGCGATCCAGCCCCATCCGATCACGCAGGCTTTGATCAACTACGGACTGAAACTCCGGATCGGCCCCGCGCGCACGGTGCGGCCCGATCCCGCCCGGGCGGCCGGCGACGGGCTCGATGTGCGGGTTCTGGCCGCCAGTTCTCCGAGTTCCTGGGGCGAGGTAAGCTATCGTTCCCAGAGCCAGACGAGCGCCTACATTCCCGGAGCCGATCTCCGCCCCCAGTCCGGATGGGAGCCGCCTGACGGATTGGGCGTGGCGGTCGCCGCGGAGCGCGTGGCAGGACACGACAATCTCCCGTTCAGCGTGCCGCGCGGAAGGCTGGTCGTCTTCGGCACGGGCGATCTGATCGCCAATGGCCGGATTTCAAACGCCGGCGCGCTCGACATCTTCCTCGGCGCCGTGAATTGGACCGTGGACCGCGACATCCAGCTCGGCATCCATGCGCGTCCGATCGAACGGTTCCAGCTTGCCCTGAGCGCGGGCGATCTCGCCCACCTGCGCTTATCCCTCCTTTTCGCCCTGCCGGCCGCCACCGGCCTGCTTGGGCTGGTCGTGTATTGGACCCGCCGAAACTGACCGTAATTTCCCATGCGCACCAAAGTCACCCTCGTTCTCCTCCTCCTGAACGTTGTCCTGTTTTTCTTCATCTTTCGTTTCGAGCCCGACTGGCGCACCGAACGGGCGGCGAGCGAGGTGCGCCGCCGCGTGCTCGGGGCCGAGGCCGCCGACATCCATGCGCTGGAGGTGACCCATGTCGCCGGCGACTCGTTCAGTCTCGAGCGCCGCGGCGAAGACTGGTTTCTGGTCAAGCCGCTGGAGTGGCCGGCCAATCCGCTGGCCGTCCGCCGCATGCTGAACGATCTGCAATTTCTCGAGCACCAGACCAGCTTCCGCGTCGCCGACCTGTCCAAGAACGGGCAGTCGCTCGACGATTACGGCCTGAGCCAGCCCAAGACCACGATCACGTTCACCTCGGGCGGCGACACCCCCGGCACGACGCCCATCACGACGACTCTGCGCCTCGGCGACACTACCCAGGTGGGCAACCGCCTTTACCTGCTGTCGCCGGACGGCTCGCGCATTCACGTGGTCGAGCGGGAGCTGGCCGACGGCTTTTCGCTGCCCATCGAACAAATTCGGGCCGACACGCTGATGACCATTCAGGTCTTCGAAGCGCGCTCGCTCACCCTGCAGGCCGGGGGCGCCGCCGGCGTGCGCGTGGGCATCCGCCGCGAAGGGGACCGGTGGTCGTTCGAGACGCCGATTCTTTCCCGGGCCAACGGGGACGCGATCGAACTGGCCATCAACGGCCTCGACTCCCTGCGGGTGAAGTCGTTCGCGGCGGACGCGCCCTCGCCTTCGCCGGCCGATGCGCCGATCCTGCAAGCGCGCATCGAAGGCAACAACCGCAGCGAAACTCTGCTGGTGGGCGGACCGGCCGCCGGACCCGGCGACTACTACGCCCAGCTCAGGGAGCGCGACGAATTGCGCCCCGCTGTATTCATTGTAAACATACCGAGCGAGCTCATGACCACCCTGCGCAACGCGCAGGATGAGCTGCGCGAGCGGCGTATTCTCGATTTTGATCCGACGGCCGTCACCGCCATCACCCTGGCCGCCCCCAATCAGCCCGAGCTGACCTTGCGACGACTCGAGGGCGGCGGGGCGGACGGCTCAAGCTGGGAGATCGTCCGCCGCGGCGACGGCGCCCAAGCTCCGCGCGCGCTGGCGGCGGATCGGATCGCGATGCAGCGGCTGCTGGAGCAACTGGCCCAATTTTCGGCCGAAAAATTTCAGAGCGACGCGCCTCAGGCGGCCGATCTGGAAAATTGGGGCTTCAACCGGCCCGAGCGTGAAATCACGCTGACGCTGGGTTCACCTTCCGGCGCGGACGCGCCTGCGCCCCAGCTCGATCTGCAGATCGGGCTGCCGAGCCAGCCGGACGGCCTGGCCTATGCCCGCCTGGCAAGCGCGCCCTCGTCCGTTTACGCGGTCGCTACCGACATCTTGCAGGAAACGTCCGTCGCCCCCGTCGCCTGGCGCGACCGCCAACTGTTCGATTTGGCCCCGAAGGCGATCGTTTCCCTCGCGCTCATCGACCTCACCACCGGCCAGGCTTTGTACCGGCGCAGCCTGGCGGCCGGCGAAACCTGGGATGGAGCGCTGGCGGCCGAGCCCCTCGGGCGACGCGAGGCGCTCGAAAGCGTGCTGGTGGGTTTGCGCACCCTGCGCGCTCGACAATTCATCCTTGATTCGTTCGCCGAACAGGTGAATGCCGGCGGCGAAGAACGCACCTGGCGCTACCGGCTCGACCTCGGCTTGTCCGAGCCCACGGGAGCAGGCGGAAGCCAGACGAGCGTAAAAAGCCTCTGGCTCACCGAACGGGTCGGCGGCGCCTGGCAATACGCGGGTTCTCCGGATTTCGCAGCGATATTCGCCCTGGAGCAACCCCTGATCGACGCGCTCTGGACCCTGACCTACGAGCCCCGCGACCCGGAAGCGCGGCCTCCTCCGATGGCGGGCGGCATCCGTCCGTGAATTTCCCCGGGATCCGTTCCATCTTCCGCCACTGTGTCGGCGGCTTGTGCGCGCTGGCGATTTGGAGCCTGTGGCTGGCTCTGGCGGCGGCGCTCGCCGTCCAGATTTATGTCGTCTCCGCCAAGGAATTGGCGGTGCCGCGTTTCGTGCAGCGCGGGATATCGGAACGCCTGGCCGCCTCGGGCATAAGCGCGACCTTCGGGCGAACCCGCTTCGATCCCTCGGGCAGGATGCTGATCGAGAATGTCGCGATCACGCTGCCCACCTTCGCCGAGCCCGTGATCACCGCGCGCGCCCTTTACGTGCGATTTGACCCCTGGGCGCTGGCCGTGGGTCGCGTCGAGCCGCTCGAGTTGCGCGCGACAGGGGTGAGCGCCGTGGTGCCCGCCATGTTTTCGCCTTCGGGCCGGGCCGAGGCCCTTGTGCGCGAACTCGATATCGCCGTGCGGCGGCGCGGCGAGGAAGTCACGGTCGACTACGCCAGCGCGCGGGTCGGCAATGTGGCGGTGAGCATGCGCGGCTCATTCAGGCCCGGGGCGATCCAGAGCGCGAAAACGGAGCGTCTGCCTCTGGCGCAGTTCCTGGCTCGGAATTACGGCGCCTACAGCCGCCGGTTTGCCGCCGCGCTGCTGATCCTGCAAGCGCTGGACCAGCCTTCCCTCCACCTTGATTTATTCCCCTCCGAAGCCGGCGGCGCGACCGTGCGGGCGACCTTGCTCGCGCGGGAATTAAAGTTGAACAACCCGTTCGAAGCCCAAACCGGGATGCTGGCCCTTGCCGCCCGGTTTCCCCTGGCCGGGGTCTCGAAGCCGGCCGAGGCCGAGGCCGTTGTCGACGAACTGCGGCTGCCCGGCAGCGTGACCGCGCGCGGAGTTCACATCTGGATCGACGGCACGCTGGACCCGGACCAAGCACGAGTCGAATGGTCGCGGGCGCGGGTCGCGGCCGAAGCGCTTTCGGCCGAGGGCTTCACGTTCGAATATCCGCTGGCTTCGGCAACGCCCGGGCCGCTCCCGCGGTTGCAGGCTGAGGCGCGCGCGCGCATCCTGGGCGTTCCCCTGGCCGCGCGCGGGACGATCGACGTCAAGGCCGGGAGCGCCGAGGCCCAATTCAATGGCGCCCTGTCGCCTGGCCTGCTCGATCCGGTCGGCGCGCGCCTCGGCCGCGACCTGCGCCCGTTTGTCGATTTCCCGGCCCCCGCCCGAATAGAAGGCGAGGTCCATTTCGCTCCCGGCTGGCGATTCCAGCGGGCGGCGGCATACGTTTCGGCCGAACACGTCATGGCCTACCACGTGGCGTTGGACGAGGCGCGCGGCCGGGTCGAGTTCGACGGGCGGCGGTTGCGCGCCTACGATGCTTTTGCGCGCATCGGCGCCGACTTCGCGAACGGCAGCTACGAAAACGATTTGCCCACGCATCGCTACCGTTACCTTCTCGACGGCCGTCTGCGACCTCTCGACATCACCGCGTGGTTTCCCAAGGCGCCGTGGTGGCCGCAGCTCTTCGACAGATTCGCGTTCCCCGATGCGCCGCCCTACGCCAGCGTCGACGTTCGCGGGCTCACGGACAATGGCCGGGCGGCGGAGACCTTCGCATTCGTGGACAGCAAAAATCCGGTGCTCGAGGGGGCGCGCGTCGACCGCGTCCTGACGCGCCTGTTTGCCCGCTATCAATTCGCCGACGCGATGGAGGTGCTCGTGACGGACGGATCGGGCGCGGCCCGCGGCACGTTCACCCGGCGCGGGGACACCGACACGGGTGACTTGCAGAGCCTCGATGTGGATCTTTCCTCCACTCTCGATCTGGGCCCGGCCGGAAAAATTCCCGAGATCGCCGCCACCTTCGCGCCTTTCGTGTTCGATCGGCCGCCCGCGCTCGCCGTGCTGGGCCATTTCGACGGGCCCAAGTCGCCACGCGGCGCGCACACCGATTTGCAAGTCGAACTCCGTTCGGACACCGGCCTGCGGTTCTACAACTTTCCCCTCGATAGCGCCGTCGTTCACGCGTCCGTGCGCGATGATGAAATGGTCCTCGATCGAATGGAGCTTGGGTTCGCCGGCGGCGCAGCCACCGGCGAGGCCCATTTGTCGGGCCGCGGAGCCGAACGCAAACTCGGCTTCCAGGCCTCGCTCAAGGACGCGAGTTTGGGCGGGGCCATTGCCGCGGTGCAGGAATTCTCCCGGGACCCAAAAAGCGGCGGGCCGCCGCCAGCCCCCAGCAAATACGTCGCGGAAAAAGCCAATGTTCGCTTCGACATGAGCGTCCATGCCTCCGGCGCGTGTGCCGATCCGAAAAGTTTCTCGGGCGACGGCAGCGCGGTGGTGCGTGGCGCGGATCTGTTCCAAGTGAAGCTGCTCGGCGCCCTGTCGAAACTGCTCACGTTCACCTCGCTGCGCTTTACCGGCGCCAACGCCAAATTCAGGATCGCCGACGGCCGGCTGATTTTCCCCGAAATCGACGTGACCGGAGCCAACTCGGCCATTCAGGCCAGCGGCAACTATCGGTTGATCAACCATGGACTCGATTTTAACGCCAAGATCTACCCTTTCCAGAAAAGCAGCTCGATCCCGCAGATCCTGCTCAATATGGCCCTGACCCCCCTTACCAGCGTGATGGAAACAAAACTGACCGGAACCATCGAGAATCCGAAGTGGGCGCTCTCTTTGGGGCTGCCCAATCTACCGCGTTCGGACAACCGGCAGCCTTCCGGAACGGCTCCTCAGCCGCCCTCGCCGCTCAAGGCGTCGGGTCAAAATTCCGCCTCGCCCTAGTCTGACGGGGGCCTTACAAGCCACCCAGGGTAAACACCCTGGTTTTTTCCCTCCTGTGCCATCTCTGCCCACACTGCCACGGCGCACTCGGCTCGAGCGTATATCGACTGCTTTGGCCTGTCTCTTGGGTTTCATCGGCCTGGCGGAAATGGGCGGATGGTCGCGCCTTAATTCCTTCCTGCCGGGACTGGCCTCGTCCCTGCCCATGGCGCCGGAAGAGGCGCTCTGTTTCCTTATTTTCGGAATTGTCCTGGCCGCGCGGGAGGGGAAATGGCGTGCGGCCGAATTGCTGGCGGTATTGCCCGGCATGCTCGGGCTCGTGAGGATTTCGGAGTCGCTGTTCAACGGCGGGCTTCGCGTGGACAGGATTTTTTTCGACGCCGGGCCCGCCGAACCGGGTGTGCACACCTTGCGTTTCGCGCTCATGACGGCGGTCTGCCTGAGCCTCGGGGGATTCGCTCTGGCGTGGCACGCGACCAAGCGAATGTCCGGATTGCGCGAGCTTGCCGAGGCGGCCATAGGTTCAGTGCTGGCCGCGATCGGCTGCGCGACCCTGTTGGGGTACGGCGCGGGACTGGATGTCTTCACGAGCTGGGGCACAGCCACCGCCGTGCCCCCCGCCACGGCCGCCGCCCTGCTTGTGCTCGGCCTCGCTTTGCTGGTCGCCGCCTGGCGAGAAAAAGTCCGCATCGCGGGCGAGGCGCCAGCGTGGGCGCCCCTGCCCGCGGTGGCCGGAACGCTTACGCTCACGCTCATTCTTTGGGTCGGTCTGCGCACCCAGGAGCGCGCCAGCCTCGACGCCCGCACGGTGCTGGAAATGGAGCGGATGGCGAACGCAACCGGCGCTACCATCGACCAGGAGTCGAGCGCGGTCGAACGAATGGCCAACGAGTGGAACCCCGTGCCCGATTGGAAGGAGCCGGACAAGGTGGAAAAATGGAAAGCCGAGGCCGTCAGCCACGTAGACGAGGTTGGCCGCCAGCTCGGCAGCGATTCCATCTCTTACGTCGATCCTCTGCTGCGCACCCGCTGGGTCATTCCCGATACCGGCCACGAAGAGCTGAATGACCTTTACCAC